>NZ_CATNHH010000011.1:0-82182 GCF_950098555.1 Citrobacter sp. T1.2D-1 | reverse complement strand
GTGGAGCACCTACTGGCTCGAAAGAAAAGCGGCGATCATCACATGATTCTCGCTCAATATTCGTAACCAGTAAGCGCATACCCTGAATCACTTCAAAGTGTAATTCTCAGGGTACGAATGACTATATCTCGCTCACAGCAGACTGTCAGATTTGATTGTGTGCTGCCAGTGAAAACTGTCAGATCAAGTTTGAGCTAATACATCTCAAGTACCTCGATGATTAACTCGCGAGGAAATACGGTCTCTTTTGTTTCCCTGAGCTCTTCTATCGACCACCAGTGCTGCCCGCGAATCACTTTTTGTTCATTGCCACTCCATCCGGAGTCATCGGTCTCCTGACTTTCTACACGGATAATGAAGAAACGTTCATCTGCCAGTACGGTCTCTCCGTTAGGTAACATCATGGTGAAGGTTTGGGAGGCAATTTGCGGCCCAGCGGATCCTCTTATCAACCCTGTTTCTTCACGCAGCTCCCGTAATGCGGCGTGTTCAAACGTTTCCATTTCCTCAACGCCGCCACCCGGTGTTGCCCAGTAGGTACGTCCGCTCAGCGCATCATCTTCATGATGAAAACGAAAAAGCAGAACCCTGTTCTCGGAAGAGAGAATAATAAGTCGTGATGATGGACGCGTACGCATTATGTTTCCTTACAGTGACTTTCAGTATGTCAGCGATAGGGGGATGTCTGTCGCCATCGTGCCAGAAGCCGGACATTCAATGTCCTGGGAAAATCCGTCGGCACTGGCGGCTGTGTTACACCGTCTATTGAGCCAATGACAGCCTCTTTTCAGAGACCGGCTGATTCTATTATTTCAAGTTCAGGAGCGCCGACGCGCTCCTGATGGTTTTCTTAAACGCCCGGAATATTGCGCGCGTAGTAAATCTCACGCATCTCTTTCCATAGCGCAGCGGTAATCTCTTTACGCTCTGCCTCAGTTAACTCTTCCGGCCGGGTGTGGAACATGTAGTGCTTAAGATCGAACTCTTTGAGCAGCATTTTGGTATGGAAGATATTTTCCTGATACACGTTCACATCCACCATGTCATACAGCGACTTCATATCTTCGGACATAAAGTTCTGGATGGAGTTAATCTCATGATCGATAAAGTGCTTCATCCCGTTGATATCACGGGTAAAGCCGCGCACGCGGTAATCGATGGTCACGATGTCGGATTCAAGCTGGTGGATCAGGTAATTCAGCGCCTTCAGCGGGGAAATCACGCCGCAGGTTGAGACCTCAATGTCGGCCCGGAAGGTGCATAATCCGCCTTCCGGGTGGCTCTCCGGATAGGTATGCACACAGATATGGCTCTTATCGAGATGGGCGACCACCGCTTCCGGCAACGGGCCGGGATGCTCGGTTGTATCAATAAGTCGTGGATCGACAGGTTCTTCGCTCACCAGAATAGTGACGCTGGCACCCTGAGGTTCGTAATCCTGACGGGCGATGTTCAGGATATTGGCGCCGATGATGGAGCAGGTTTCTGACAGAATTTCGGTCAGGCGGTTGGCGTTGTAGAGTTCGTCGATATAGGCGATGTATCCGTCGCGCTCTTCGGCGGTTTTGGCATAGCAGATATCGTAAATACAAAAACTCAGACTTTTGGTCAGATTGTTAAAACCATGCAGTTTCAGTTTTTTCAATTTCTTATCTTCTCCTTAGGACGACGCTGTCGCCAGCGCATCTTGCAGATACTGAGGTAAGGCAAACGCTGCCGTGTGGATTGCCGGGTTGTAATAGCGACACTTCAGGCCGGACGAGTGAAAACGCGCCTGAATGATTTCGGTCGACAGATGGCGCAGCGCTTCATTATCCGTCGCCCACGCGAAGGTCATTATGCCGCCGTAGTAGGTTGGGATCGCCGCCTGGTAGAAGCCGACATCGGCAAAGTAATGGCTGAGCTTGCGGTGGCTGTCGAGGGCTTCATCCTGTTGCAGGAAGCAGACGCCGTTCTGAGCGACAAAGATCCCACCTGGATTCAGGCAACGCTTGCAGCCTTCGTAGAATGCCGAGGTGAACAGACTCTCGCCGGGGCCGATCGGATCGGTGCAGTCGGAGATGATCACATCAAACGTGTTCTGTGTCTGGTTGACGAAATTCACGCCGTCGTCGATCACCAGCGTAAAGCGTGGGTCGTCATAGCTGCCGGCATTGTGGTTGGGTAAATACTGGCGGCAGAACGAGACGACGCCCGCATCGATTTCCACCATCGTGATGGTTTCGATGTTTTTGTGCCGGGTGACTTCACGCAGCATCGCACCGTCACCGCCGCCAATAATCAGCACGTGCTTTGCATGACCGTGAGCCATCAACGGAACGTGAGTCATCATCTCATGATAAATAAATTCATCGCGCTCTGTGGTCTGCACCACGCCGTCCAGCGCCATCACGCGACCAAAGGCGGCGTTTTCAAAAATGATGAGATCCTGATGATCGGTCTTCTCGTGATAGAGAATATTATCGACGGCAAAGTACTGCCCAAACTGGTCGTGTAGCGTTTCGTGCCACTGTTTTTTTTCGGCCATGGGGTGATGCCTCCTTTGTTAACACCCGTAAAAAAAGGGCGCAACATCATAGCTAACAATGACCGTTGATGCACGGTCATTATTTCAGCAATATGGACGGGAGGTTATTTGACGTAAGCCAGCAGGCTCAGGGAATCGCGCGCCAGCGCTTTGCATTTTTTTGCAACAGGAATACCGATGCCGCTTAAATCGCGATAGCTGTCTTCGCCAAGGGCTTTCATATCGAAGGTGTCGTAGTTGCTGAGGTCCCACTGGTTTTGCTGAGCAAAAAAGACCAGTGCGCGACGAATCTGCCCGTTGGGTAAATTCTGGTAGCCGCAGTCATTTTTCAGAAAGACAAAAACGGCCGTCAAATCGGCCATATCTTCGGCTTCAGATTCACTAAGCGCATAGCTATTTGCGCATACGGCCATCAGGCTGCCGAACAACACGGTTCTGAAAAACGTCTTCATTGCTTCTACCACTGCATCACGGAAAGTAAACGTTAGCATACTGGAGGCGAAGCGACGACTTTTATTATGTATTAAGTCATATTCCTGGCTTGACCTTGCCGTAAGGGGAGGGTCTATGCTCAGAGATTAGCTTTATTTCGCCTGCAGCAAAATAAGGAAATAATTATGCAACGTCGTGATTTCTTAAAATATTCTGTGGCACTGGGGCTGTCGTCAGCCTTACCGCTCTGGAGCCGCGCCGTCTTTGCCGCCGAACGCCCCGCACTACCCATTCCCGAACTGCTTACCGCCGACGCGCGTAACCATATCTCGCTGATGGCGAAGACTGGCCAGTCGACCTTCTTTGGAAAAACGGCAACCACCTGGGGCTATAACGGCAATCTGCTCGGGCCCGCGCTGAAGCTGCAAAAAGGCAAGGCGGTAACGGTGGATATCCATAACCAGCTTAATGAAGAGACCACGCTGCACTGGCATGGACTGGAAGTGCCGGGTGAAGTGGATGGCGGGCCGCAGGGGATTATCCCGGCGGGCGGGAAGCGTACCGTCACGTTTACGCCGCAACAACGGGCGGCGACCTGCTGGTTTCACCCCCATCAACATGGGAAAACCGGGCGTCAGGTGGCAATGGGCTTAGCGGGTCTGGTTCTGATTGAGGATGAAGAGATTCACAAGCTGCTGCTCCCGAAGCAGTGGGGGATCGACGATGTACCGGTCATCGTGCAGGACAAACGGTTTAATGCTGCCGGGCAGATTGATTATCAGCTTGATGTGATGGCGGCTGCCGTAGGCTGGTTTGGCGATACGCTGCTGACCAACGGAGCCCTTTATCCTCAACATGCTGCGCCGCGTGGCTGGCTGCGTCTGCGCTTGCTCAACGGCTGTAACGCCCGTTCACTCAATTTTGCTGCCAGCGATCAACGTCCATTGTACGTCATCGCCAGTGACGGTGGATTGCTGGCGGAACCGGTAAAAGTCAACGAACTGCCCGTGCTGATGGGCGAGCGTTTTGAAGTGTTGGTGGACGTCAGCGACGGTAAACCGTTTGATCTGTTGACTCTGCCGGTTAGTCAGATGGGGATGGCGATTGCGCCGTTTGATAAGCCGCATCCGGTCATGCGTATTCAGCCGATTGCCGTAAACGCCTCTGGTACATTGCCGGACACTCTCAGCGTAATGCCCGCGTTGCCTTCCGTTGACGGGCTGACGGTGCGTAATCTGCAACTGTCAATGGACCCGATGCTCGACATGATGGGAATGCAGTCGCTGATGAAAAAGTACGGCGACCAGGCGATGAGCGGGATGGCGCACGGGCAGATGCAGGGACATATGGGCAACATGCAGCACGGTGACATGGGTCATATGAATCACGGCGGTCAATTTGATTTCCACAATGCCAATAAGATTAACGATATCGCTTTTGATATGAACAAACCGATGTTTGCGGCGAGCAGAGGAACGGTTGAACGCTGGGTGATTTCTGGCGTGGGCGATATGATGCTGCATCCGTTCCATATTCACGGCACGCAGTTCCGTATTTTGTCTGAGAATGGTCAGACACCAGCAGCACATCGTACGGGCTGGAAAGATACCGTTCGGGTGGAAGGCGGCATTAGCGAGGTGTTAGTAAAATTTGAACACGCTGCGCCGAAAGAACACGCCTATATGGCGCATTGTCACCTGCTGGAGCATGAAGATACCGGAATGATGTTAGGCTTTACGGTATAAGCGGTACGGAGGGCGATTCTGTTTTTTTCGGATATCGCTCTCCAATAGAGATAGGAATAATACCATTCTCATCTGTAATCTCTGAAAATAGATTTTGGTCGTTATCTTTACAGATGTCACCGGATATACTTGCGCAAACTAATCGTGAACTCTGAGGTGAAAAATGGATATTTTCCGTAAAATGGTGGCAGCATCTTTTGCTATGTTAGTGGCGATTTCAGCCCATGCTGGAATGGACATGGAGCGTAAAAACTTTCCTGAGCTGAAGTTAAGCATTGAAATTCCGCAAACGCTAACGCCAATGTCGGCTGAAATGGCGAAAATTAAGTATCCGTCCGAGAATCGTCCACAGATCATTTATGGCGATGAAAGAGGTAAAGTCTCTCTGGGTGTGACTGCTGGCCGCAGCGCGCTGCCAGCCGCACAGGTGGATATGATGAAAGATGCGTTGCTGAAAATGTTAGCCAACTACAAACCGGAGGCAGAATCGGTTACGGTTGACGGGCATAAAGCATGGTTACTGACTTTCCGCTCCCAGGCCGCAGACAGTGAAATTCTGAATCTGATGCTGATTACCAGCGAAGACAATAAAGCCGTCCAGGTCGCCTTTAATATGACGAAGGATTTGGTTGATCAGTATCAGGATGTTGCAAAAGCGTCGCTAATGTCGCTGAAGTTTGACTAATCATTATTGCTGAATATCAACAAGCGCCCGCGATTATTGCGGGCGTTTTGTTTTTCCTGAATATTCGCTTCTGATAATCCTCCCCTTTTTTCTTATTATTCATCATATTTATCATTCACCTGCATAAGACATTGTTACCCTCGTAAATGGTGATTCCTGCCGTTATTTGATATATCTCTATTCGTTAAATTGTGGATAAATGCGGGAAAGGGAAGCGACGCTGAATAAATTCAGTGGCATTAGCCCATCACGCCATGAGAGAGAAGGATTGAATTCATGTCCGTACAACTTGATGTCAAAGATTTTGGGGCAAGGGGCGATGGCCTCGTCAAAGACACCCGGGCGCTGCAAAGCGCCATCGATAGCGGGGCGGTACAGGGGGTTCCCGTTGTGATTTCTCCGGGAACTTACCTGGTCGGTTCGTTATTCCTGAAGGAAGGCAGCCGACTCCATTTCGCACAGGGAGCGACGCTACTGGGGTCGACTGATATTGCCGACTATCCGGAGATCCCGACGCGTGTGGCAGGCGTTGAGATGATGTGGCCTGCGGCGATCGTGAATGCCATTGAGGTGAACAACATTGCTATTTCAGGACATGGCAGGATCGATGGTCAGGGCGCCCACTGGTGGGATCTCTACTGCGGCCCGGATAAAGCGAGCGGTCTGCGGGTTGATTATGATAACAAAGGGCTGCGCTGGATTGCGGACTATCTCATTAAGCGACCGCGCGCCTGCCTGATTTACAAAGCAGAGCATGTCTCGATTACCGATTTAACCTTTGAGCGTGCCGGGTTCTGGAATTTACAGATAACCTATGCAGATAACGTAATCGTCAGCGGGGTCACCATTCGTGATAACCACGGGCCAAGCACGGACGGCATTGACATTGACTCCTCAAGCCACGTCCGCGTCACGCAATGTGATGTGTCATGCGGCGACGATTGCATCGTGATCAAGTCGGGTCGCGATGGGGATGGGTATCGGGTGGGGCGGATCGCCGAACACATTGAAATTGACCTCTGTGTGATTCGCTCGGGCTATGGCGTGACGCTGGGCAGTGAAGTCAGCGGCGGTATACGTAACGTCTACGTGCACGATATTACCTTCGAAAACTCTGACTGCGGGCTGCGCATGAAGTCGTCGAAGGAGCGGGGAGGGTTTGTTGAAGATGTGGTCGTGGAAAACCTGCGGATGCGTAATGTGCAATTTCCTTTCTCCTGGATTATGGACTGGCACAACGCCTATAACCGCAAACGGTTCGACAATATTGCTGAGTTGCCCGAAGCCTGGCAGGCGGTGGCGAGGCAGATCCCGGAAAATTTACAGATGACCAAAGTGCGTAATATCCGTATCAGCCATGTCGATGCCACGCTGGCGGCGGATTATCGCTTACCGGCGCGCGCGTTTGATCTGGTGGCCTTTGCGGAGAAACCGATGGAGGACATTCGGTTTAGCCATTGTCGGATCGAGGCGAAAGAGTTTGGCCGTATTGTGGCGGTCAATCATTTGCGCTTTGATGACGTTGTTGTCTCTGCGGCGGGTGAAAATGACGGTGTGAATGATACGTTTGATAATCGCTAACATAAAAAAGACAGCGTGGGGTCTCCACGCTGTCTCTGCTACAAAATAGACTGCGTTACTTCGCGTCGTCAGGCAGCGCGTAAGCCACGATATAGTCGCCCATCTTCGTACCAAACGAGCCGTGGCCTCCGGCCGAAATCACGACATACTGTTTGCCGTTCACCTCATAGGTCATCGGCGTGGCTTGTCCACCGGCTGGCAGACGTCCCTGCCACAGTTTCTCACCGTTGCTCATGTTGTAAGCGCGCAGGTAGTTATCCGCCGTGGCAGCAATAAACAGCACATTGCCTGCCGTGGAGATAGGACCGCCCAGCATCGGCATACCCATATTGAACGGTACCGGAACCGGCATCGGGAACGGCATGCTGTCCTGCGGCGTACCAATGCGTTTTTTCCAGACCACGTCGTTGGTTTTCAGATCTAGCGCGGAGATATACCCCCAGGCCGGTTGCTTACACGGCAGACCAAACGGCGACAGGAACGGGTTCAGCGTGACGCCAAACGGCACGCCGTACTGTGGCTGAATACCGGATTCGCTACCCGTGCCTTGCGCATCTTTCGGCGGTTCCATCGGATTACCCGGACCACGTGGGATCAGCTTAGAAACGAACGGCAGCGCCATCGGGTTAGCTATCGCCACCTGACGGTTGGGATCGACCGAAATACCGCCCCATTCGAACATCCCGAGGTTGCCCGGGAACACCAGCGTGCCCTGTTCAGACGGCGGGGTAAAGATGCCCTCATAGCGCATCTGGTGGAACATCACGCGGCACACCAGTTGGTCGAACATGGTAGCGCCCCACATATCTGCCCCGGTCAGATCTTTTTTCGGGCGGAAACTCAGTTCAGAGAACGGCTGCGTTTTGCTGACGTAATCCCCTTTGGCGGCACCCTGCGGAACCGGTTTTTCGGGGGCCGGAACGACCAGCTCGCCGTTACGGCGATCGAGAACAAAGATGTTACCGGTTTTGGCTGGCGCGTAGATGACCGGGATTTTCTCACCTTTGACGGTGATATCCGCCAGCGTCGGCTGGGACGGCATGTCCATATCCCACAGGTCGTGGTGTACGGTCTGATAGCTCCAGGCAAGCTTACCGGTGGTGGCGTTCAGCGCCACAATCGAACTGGCATAGCGTTCCTGCTCCGGCGTGCGGTTACCGCCCCAGATATCCGGTGTGGTCACGCCCATCGGCAGATAGACCAGATCCAGCTTCGCGTCATAAGCCGCCGGGGCCCAGGAGTTGGGCGAGTTAAAGGTAAACGCGTGTTCGTCGGACGGGATGGCATTCGGGTCTTTCGCACCGGGATCGAAGGCCCACAGCAGCGTGCCGTTATTGACGTCAAAACCGCGGATCACACCCGAGGTTTCGCGCGTGGAGAAGTTATCGGTAACCGAACCGGCAATCACGATGGTTTTATCGGTGATGATGGGCGGTGACGTTGGCTCATACAGCCCCGGCGTCGTATCCGGCATATTGGTTTGCAGATTCAGAATACCTTTGTTGGCAAAGGTTTCGCACAGCTTGCCGGTTTCCGCATTCACCGCAAACAGACGACCATCGTTCACCGGCAGGATGATGCGGCGCGGACAGTCGGCAATGACTTCTGGTGTGGCATTATCGGCTTTCGCTTCATGATACGACACGCCACGGCAGGTAACGTGCTGGAAGCTGGTGTTGGTATTCAGTTGCGGATCGAAATGCCACTTCTCTTTCCCGGTGGCCGCATCAAGCGCGAACAGACGCTGGTGGGCAGTACAGAGATACAGCGTATCGCCGACTTTAATCGGCGTGACTTCATTGGTTATCTCACCAGGATCGTTAGGCTGCTTCAGGTCACCGGTGCGGAACACCCACGCCTCTTTCAGGTTGTGGACATTGTCGGCGTTGATCTGCTTGAGCGGCGAGAAGCGTTGACCTTCCTGATTACGACCATACGCCGGCCAGTCGTTGTCGGAGATAGTGGAGATAGCGTCGGCCGGAGTGGTGTCTGCGCTCAGGGTGCCGTTGATTTCCTGTGGGTCATGGAAACCCGCCCAGGTCAGGATCCCTCCGCTAATCAGCAGGGCCACCACCAGTGCCGCTACGGCACCACGGGAAGGAACAATCAGGCGATGCCAGACAAACGGTAAAATCAGCCAGATGCCGAAGAAGACCAGGATGTCACTGCGCGGCGTGAGTGCCCAAAAGTCGAAGCCGACTTCCCAGACGCCCCAGAGCAGGGTTGCGAGGAGCAGGGCGGCGTAGAGCCACAGTGCGGAACGCTGACTGCGCCAGAGCATAACGGCGACACCCAGCATGACAAGACCGGCGATCGGATAGTACCAGGAGCCGCCAATGGCGACCAGCCAGCCTCCGCCGATCAGGAGATACAACCCGCTAAGCGCTGCAAAGAGGGCCGTTAACACCACGAGGAGTCGCGGTGAACGTGCGTTGTTATCTGCCATAAAAATACACCATCTCAATTTGTTAATTTTTTAGTAGCAATTAATTATAGGATTTAACAAGTGTGATCGTCATCACAAAATGAGCTTTATTAAGAGATGCCGCGAATAAATACTTTTACTGGTATACTGCATGCCTTGCACTTCGATGCTGTTCCGGTAGAAGCAGGCATTGAGTGATTTGTTTTTAAATCATATGGTTAGAGTTATGAAACATACTGTAGAAGTAATGATCCCCGAAGCGGAGATCAAAGCGCGGATTGCCGAACTGGGTCGTCAGATTACTGAACGTTACAAAGACAGCGGCAGTGACATGGTGCTGGTTGGTCTGCTGCGTGGCTCATTTATGTTTATGGCGGATCTGTGCCGTGAAGTGCAGGTATCTCATGAAGTCGATTTTATGACCGCCTCCAGCTACGGTAGCGGCATGTCCACCACCCGAGACGTCAAGATCCTCAAAGATCTCGATGAAGACATTCGCGGCAAAGACGTGCTGATTGTGGAAGACATTATCGACTCCGGCAACACGCTGTCGAAAGTGCGTGAAATTCTGAGCCTGCGTGAACCGAAATCTCTGGCGATTTGCACCCTGCTGGATAAACCCTCCCGCCGTGAAGTGAACGTCCCGGTCGAGTTCATCGGTTTCTCCATCCCGGATGAGTTCGTGGTGGGCTACGGTATTGACTACGCTCAGCGCTATCGCCATCTGCCGTATGTCGGCAAAGTGGTGCTGCTGGACGAGTAAGCGTAAAAAAGCCGGGAAAATCCCGGCGTTGACTGGATACGTCCCCGGTGCATGACCGGGGATTTTTATTTGTGGTTGACGTGTTTCTGGCTGAGGTTAGAAACGCCCTGGCGATAGCGCTGCTCCAGGGTGGCGCGACTGGTCGCGGTTACTTCCAGATCGCGCAGCAGACCATCGTGAATACCGTATGCCCAGCCGTGGATGGTCACTTTCTGACCCCGTTTCCAGGCTGACTGCATGATGGTGGAGTGGCCCAGGTTGTACACCTGTTCCATCACGTTCAGCTCACACAGCGTATCCATACGACGCTCTTGCGGCATATCGCCAAGCAATGAGCTATGTTTGAACCAGATATCACGGATATGCAGCAGCCAGTTGTCGATGAGGCCCAGTTCCGGGTTATCGACCGCCGCCTGTACGCCGCCACACCCGTAGTGACCACAGATAATAATGTGTTCAACTTCGAGGACATCAACGGCATACTGAACAACGGAGAGGCAGTTGAGGTCTGTGTGGATGACCAGGTTGGCCACATTACGGTGGACAAATAATTCGCCCGGTTCAAGACCGGTTAAACGTTCTGCGGGAACGCGACTGTCGGAACATCCAATCCATAGAAAGCGTGGTTTCTGCGCTTGCGCCAGTTTCTCAAAAAATCCGGAATCCTCTTCCACCAGCATTTTTGACCATAGTGCATTGTTGCTGATGAGTGTATCTATGTCTTTCATGGAGGTTAACGACCTGTAACCAAATAAGTGCGTTGGGCTAATATAGGGCAACTCCGGGATTATTTAAACCACATATAAAGTGTAAGAACGTAAGGTAAGTAAAAATTTATGACCATTGCACTGGAACTTCAACAACTTAAAAAAACTTATCCTGGCGGCGTTCAGGCGTTGCGCGGGATAGATTTACAGGTCGAGGCGGGTGATTTTTACGCGCTTCTGGGACCGAACGGGGCAGGAAAGTCGACCACTATCGGTATCATCAGCTCGCTGGTGAACAAATCTTCCGGGCGCGTCAGCGTCTTTGGCTACGATCTCGAAAAAGATGTCGTTAACGCCAAACGTCAGTTGGGACTGGTGCCGCAAGAATTTAACTTCAACCCGTTTGAGACCGTGCAGCAGATCGTGGTCAATCAGGCGGGCTACTACGGCGTGGAGCGAAAAGAAGCGATCGAGCGCAGCGAAAAGTATTTAAAACAGCTCGATCTGTGGGAAAAACGCAACGAACGTGCACGGATGTTATCCGGTGGGATGAAGCGACGTCTGATGATTGCTCGTGCGCTGATGCACGAGCCGAAGCTGCTGATTCTCGATGAACCGACAGCAGGCGTTGATATCGAACTTCGCCGCTCAATGTGGGGCTTTTTGAAGGATTTAAACGACAAAGGCACCACGATCATTCTGACGACTCACTACCTGGAAGAGGCGGAAATGCTCTGCCGCAACATCGGGATTATTCAGCACGGCGAACTGGTCGAAAACACCTCGATGAAAAACCTGCTCTCTAAGCTCAAATCTGAAACCTTTATTCTCGATCTGGCGGCGAAAAGTCCGCTGCCGAAGCTGGAGGGCTATCAGTATCGGCTGGTGGATACCTCAACGCTGGAAGTCGAAGTGCTGCGTGAGCAAGGAATTAATAGCGTGTTCAGCCAGCTTAGCGCGCAGGGCATTCAGGTACTGAGTATGCGTAACAAAGCGAACCGCCTTGAAGAGCTGTTTGTGTCACTGGTTCATGAAAAACAAGGAGATCGCACATGATGCAGCTTTACTGGGTCGCGCTTAAAAGCATCTGGGCGAAAGAGATCAACCGCTTTATGCGGATCTGGATCCAGACGCTGGTGCCGCCCGTCATCACCATGACGCTCTATTTCATTATCTTCGGTAACCTGATTGGCTCCCGCATTGGCGAGATGCACGGTTTCAGCTACATGCAGTTCATCGTGCCGGGTCTGATCATGATGGCGGTGATCACCAATGCTTATGCTAACGTCGCGTCGTCGTTCTTTAGCGCCAAGTTCCAGCGCAACATCGAAGAACTGCTGGTTGCGCCGGTGCCCACGCACGTGATCATCGCCGGTTTTGTCGGCGGTGGCGTAGCGCGCGGACTGTGTGTCGGGATTCTGGTGACGGCCATTTCGCTGTTCTTTGTTCCGTTCCAGGTGCATTCGTGGCTGTTTGTTGCGTTGACGCTGGTTCTGACGGCGATTCTGTTTTCGCTGGCGGGCCTGTTGAACGCCGTGTTCGCGAAAACTTTTGACGATATCAGCCTGATTCCGACCTTTGTGCTGACGCCGCTGACCTATCTTGGCGGGGTGTTCTATTCTCTGACGCTGCTGCCGCCGTTCTGGCAGGGCTTATCGCAGTTAAACCCGATCGTCTACATGATAAGCGGCTTTCGCTACGGCTTCCTCGGCATTCACGACGTGCCGCTGGTGACCACGTTTGGCGTGCTGGTTGTCTTTATTGTGGCGTTCTATCTGCTGTGCTGGTCCTTAATCCAGCGCGGACGCGGGTTGCGTAGCTGAGCGTTTTTATCCTCTCCTCCGCGTGAGGAGAGGGCGATTTTTGACCATTGTCATCATTCTCCATTTGTTACATTGATAAACTACTTGCCTGCTAATGAGGTGAGAAATGCTAGGTTGGGTCATTACCTGTCATGACGATAAGGCTGAGGAACTCCTGAGCCTTCTGGAAAAAAAACACGGCCCGCTGGCGCAATGCCGGGCGGTGAATTTTTGGCGTGGGTTGAGCGCGAACATGCTGAGTCGGATGATGTGTGACGCCCTGCATGCCACTGATTCCGGTGATGGCGTCATCTTTCTGACCGATCTCCCCGGTGCGGCGCCGTATCGCGTGGCGTCATTGATGAGCCATAAACATCCGCAATGTGAAGTGATCTCCGGCATTAATGAGACGCTGCTGGGGGACATGATTTCATCACGAGACTCAATGAGTAGTCCGGCGTTTCGCGACCAGATTGTTGCCCTCGGCGGGCCAGAAGTTACCAGCCTTTGGCATCAGCAACAGAAAAATCCCCCCTTTGTTCTGCTGCACGATTTGTATGAGTATTAATCATTCTTATTAATGAGATGAATTGGTACAATCGTTGCGTTGTTTCTTGCCCCGGTTATCGTTAATGATGAAATATCTGTTCCTGCTGCTGCTGTCCCTCTCTACAGTAGTCAGTGCGGCGTTGCCTGCTCGCTATATGCAAACCACGGAAGATGCGGCTATTTGGGCGCAAATTGGTGATGACATGGTGACCGTGGGAAATATTCGCGCCGGACAGATTATTTCTGTCATTCCGGTCGCTGCTGACTATTACGAATTCAAATTTGGCTTCGGCACCGGGTTTATCGACAAGGGGCATCTGGAACCGGTGCAGGGTAAACAGCGCGTTGAGGACAGCCTCGGCGATCTCAACAAACCGCTCAGCAACCAGAATCTGATCACCTGGCAAGCCACCCCCGTCTATAATGCGCCGAACGTTGGCAGCGCGCCGTTTGGCGTACTGGCGGATAACCTGCGTTATCCCATCATCAGTAAGCTCAAAGACCGGCTGAATCAAACCTGGTATCAGATCCGCATTGGTGACCGACTGGCCTGGATAAGCGCGCTCGACGCCCAGGAAGATCGCGGGCTGCCGGTGCTGACCTATCACCATATTCTGCGCGATGAAGAGAACACGCGCTTTCGTCATACCTCCACCACCACGTCAGTCCGCGCCTTCAGCAACCAGATGACCTGGCTGCGCGATCGCGGTTACAGCACGCTGACGATGACTCAACTGGAAGGTTATGTGCGCAATAAATTGAACCTGCCTGCGCGGGCGGTGGTGATTACCTTTGATGACGGCCTGAAGTCGGTGAGCCGCTATGCCTATCCGGTACTGAAGCAGTATGGGATGAAGGCCACGGCCTTTATTATCTCGTCGAGAATTAAAGTTCGTCCGCAAAAATGGGATCCCAAATCGCTGCAGTTTATGAGTATTTCAGAACTCAACGGCATCCGCGATGTGTTTGATTTTCAGTCCCATACGCACTTTTTGCATCGGGTCGATGGCAATCGTCGCCCAATCCTGCTCAGCCGTAGCCATCATAATATTCTGTATGATTTTGAACGCTCCCGGCGTGCGCTGGCCCCGTTTAATCCGCACGTGCTCTATCTTTCATATCCGTTTGGCAGTTATAACGCGACGGCAGTGAAAGCGGCAGAAGAGGCTGGATTTCACCTAGCGGTGACCACGGTGAAAGGGAAGGTAAAACCGGGGGATAATCCGTTCTTACTCAAACGGTTATACATCTTAAGGACGGACTCACTGGAAACCATGTCGCGGCTGATCAGCAATCAGCCGCAGGGGTAGTTCGCTTACGCAACCTGAACCGGAATCGCTTTCGCGGTGCGTTTCATTTCGTTGTCGCCTTCGAAGTAAGCGACCTTCGGCTGCCAGCGGCGAGCTTCTTCGTCAGACATGGTGACGAAGCTGGCGATGATCACAATATCGCCCACGCTGGCACAGTGTGCCGCCGCGCCATTGACGGAGATGATTCTGGAACCGCGTTCGGCGGCAATGGCATAGGTGGAGAAACGCTTGCCGTTGCTCACGTTCCAGATATCAATGGCTTCATTTTCGAGGATCCCGGCGGCATCCAGGAAATCCTGATCGATGGCGCAGGAACCTTCATAGTGCAGGTCCGCCTGAGTCACTTTCACGCGGTGGAGTTTGCCCTGCAGCATTGTGCGAATCATAACGTCTACCTTAAAGACTCTTCATCATTCAGGCCGCCTCTGTATTGGGTGCGCCTGAGTCATTCCGAGTGTGTTCAGTTGTTAACGAAGCAGGTCGAAACCTGCTTTGAGAATTTTCTCAGGCAGTATTGCCTGATTTTTAACCCCTGTCTACTGGGTTAATGCAACCGTCTGATTGTCGATTAACCGAGCCTGACCGAGCCACGCAGCAACCAGAATCACGGCTCGCTGGCTGCTTTCGGTCAGTTCAAGCAGCGTGTCAGCATCGCGGATCTGAATATCATCGGGGCGGAAGCCTTTTTCCGTCAATTCCTGTTCAGCGATGGCAATAATCTCTTCCAGTTCACGCTCGCCGGCCTGCAACTTTTCACCGATGCGGCTCATCACTTTGTACAAACCGGGGGCGATTTTACGTTGTTCGGCCGTCAGATAACCGTTACGCGAACTCAGGGCTAAACCGTCTTTGGCGCGAATAATCGGTACACCGACGATGTCGATGTCGTAGCCCATATCGGCAACCATTTTGCGGATCAGCGCCAGTTGCTGGAAGTCCTTCTCGCCAAAGCAAGCGACGTCCGGCTGTACCAGATTGAACAGCTTGCTGACGATGGTTGAAACACCACGGAAATGACCCGGACGGCTAGCGCCTTCCAGCATCGTCGAGAGGCCGGGGACATCAACGTACGTCTGCCCGTCGGTGCCCTGGGGATAGATTTGGTCCGGCGCGGGGGCAAAGACGAAATCCACTTTACGCTTGTTCAGTTTTTCGCAGTCTTCCTGCAGCGTGCGCGGGTAGCGCACCAGATCGTCCGGACGGTCAAACTGCATCGGGTTAACGAAAATACTCACCACCACGATGTCCGCACGGGCTGTCGCTTCATCAACCAGCTTCATGTGACCATCATGCAGGTTGCCCATCGTCGGCACCAGCGCAATGCGCTTACCTTCCTGACGGGCTCTGCGGATATGCTGACGCAGCAGTGGCAGGGTTTCAATAATCAGCACAACAAGACTCCTTAATGGAAACTGTGTTCTTCGCCCGGATAGACGCCGGACTCAACCTCGGCAATATACTGCCGTACCGCGGCGCGCATGTCGCCTGCTTCCGTAAGGAAATTTTTGGCAAATTTCGGAATATGGCCGCCGGTGATGCCAAAGGCGTCGTGCATCACTAAGATTTGTCCGTCGGTGACGTTACCGGCACCGATGCCGATGACCGGAATGGAAAGCGCGTCAGTCACGCGCCTGGCCAACTCAACCGGGACGCATTCCAGCACAATGAGTTGCGCGCCTGCGGCTTCCAGCGCCAGGGCATCGTCCAGCAAAACCTGTCCGGCATCGCCACGGCCCTGAATTTTATAGCCACCAAAGATATTGACCGACTGTGGCGTCAACCCTAAGTGTCCGCAGACGGGTACCGCGCGCTCGGTGAGCATTTTCACGGTATCTACCAGCCAGGCGCCGCCTTCAATCTTGACCATGTTCGCGCCCGCGCGCATGACGATGGCCGAATTTTCAAAGGCCTGTTCCGGCGTCGCATAAGCCATAAACGGCAGATCGGCGAGCAGCAGGCAATTCGGCGCGCCGCGACGCACCGCACGCGTGTGGTAAGCGATATCTTCAACGGTAACCGGCAGGGTGGAGTCATGCCCTTGCACCGTCATCCCCAGGGAATCTCCGACCAGCATCACATTGATCCCTTCGTCGGCAAACAGTCTGGCGAAGCTGTAGTCATAGGCAGTAATGGTGGCGAAGCGTTTTTTCTCTTGTTTGCACTTCTGCAACAGTGAGATGGTGGTCGGTTTCATAACATTTCCTGATGGTGAACGTCATATTTACCGGCATTTTAACAGTCACATTCAGTGGGGCAATTGATTTAAGCAGCAGTCAGGCGTGAAAAGAACAAACGTGAAGAAAGACGCGCGTGATTACCAGCGAGCGGGTTTTTCTGCGCCGAGGTGAGTGAGTACCTGTTGCAGTGAGATGCCGTCAGGGAAGTGCAGGTCAGGGGCGATTTCAAACAGCGGCCAGAGCATAAAACCACGGTTTTTCATGTCGTAGTGCGGCACGGTTAACCGCTCGCTGTTGATGATGCGATCGCCAAACAACATGATGTCCAGATCTAACGTGCGTGGTCCCCAGCGTTCGGCTTTACGTACCCGGCCTTGCTGAAGTTCAATGCGCTGGGTGTGATCGAGCAATGTTTCTGGCTCAAGCGTCGTTTCCAGCGCCACGGCGGCGTTCAGGTAATCGGGCTGATCCTGCGGACCCAGCGGCGGGGTTCGGTAAAAGGAAGAGACGGCAACGACCCGGCTTTCAGGGAGCTCACGTATCGCGTTGACGGCAGCATTGACCTGCTCCAGAGGAGAGGCCAGGTTGCTGCCCAGCGCGATATAAACGAGGGTCATGCCGTTCCTTCACGACGCGGCGCGCGCTTGCGCGGACGACGGTGCCGACGGCGCGGTGACGGATCTTCATCCAGCTCGTTCAGCATGCCTTTTTGCTCTGGTGGTGCAGAAACCTGGAATTCGCCCCACCACTGCGCCAGACGCTGCAGTTCGGCATTGTTTTCCACTTCGGCACGCAGGGCGAGTAAATCATACGCGGCGCGGAATTTCGGATGTTCCATCAGCTTCCACGCGCGCTTACCCTGGCGACGGGACATCCGCAGTTGCAACTGCCAGATATCGCGCGTCAGCGAGGTGAGACGTTTCGGGATCGCCAGCGAACGGCAGGCCTCATCCAGCACTTCGTTCATCGCCAGCGCGAACGCGTCATAGTAGGCCAGACCGCTTTCCTGGGCGATTTTCTGCGCCATTTCCAGCAGCGGATACCAGAACATCGCGGCAAACAGGAAGGCCGGATTAACGCGCATGTCGTTATGGATGCGGTTATCGGTATTTTTCAGCACCTGCGCGATGATGCGTTCCATTGCGCTGTCGCCATTCTCGGTGAAATAACGAGTGATGGTCGGGAACAGTGGCTGGAACAGGCTGTATTCGCGCAGTTTTTTATAGGTTTCATAGCCGTAGCCCGCCTGCAATAGCTTCAACGCCTCTTCGAACAGGCGCGCGGGCGGGATATCGTTGAGCAGCGTGGCCAGGCGCGGGATCGGCTCTGCCGTTTCCGGGCTAATCTTCATGTCGAGCTTCGCTGCGAAACGCACGGCGCGCAGCATCCGCACCGGATCTTCGCGGTAGCGGGTTTCCGGATTGCCGATCAGGCGAATCACACCATCTTCCAGATCCTGCATACCGCCGACATAGTCGCGAACGGTAAAATCAGCGACGCTGTAATAAAGGCTGTTAATGGTGAAGTCACGGCGCTGGGCGTCTTCTTCGATGGAGCCGAAAATGTTGTCGCGCAGCAGCATACCGTTTTGTCCGCGTTGGGACGTGGTACGGTCGCTTTCGCTGCCTTCGTGATGACCACGAAAGGTGGCGACTTCAATAATTTCCGGGCCAAACATGACGTGCGCCAGACGGAAACGGCGGCCTACAAGGCGGCAGTTACGGAACAGTTTGCGCACCTGGTCTGGCGTCGCATTGGTCGTGACGTCAAAATCTTTCGGTTTTTTGCCAAGCAGAAGGTCGCGGACGCCTCCGCCAACCAGCCAGGCTTCGTATCCCGCTTTATTCAGCCTGTACATTACCTTCAGGGCATTTTCACTGATATCTTTGCGTGAAATAGCGTGCTGCTCGCGCGGGATGACCGTCATACGCGGACGGGCGACGGCAATTTCGGCCTCGCTCTCTTCGCGGCTTAGCACCTTGCGGCAAAAATTAGCGACTCGGGTAAAAATAGTGCACCTCGGTAGTGTCAAACAATATTCAGAATTCAGTTCAAATCATTTGCTGTGTAAAAATAGCGGCTAATCATAGCTCAGCACGACGTATTTGAGAATGCCGGATTTACAATCGCCGATTCAGGTACCGTCGAAAGCGTCCAGTTTGCCACGGCGGATGCCAGGATCTCGTCGACGTGCATCTCCTGCCACGGCACATCACCCTGCTGCCCAAGAAAGCGCAGCGCGTCCATGAGAACGGGACGCGGATCGCCTTGCGGCAAGGCAGGGGCATGATTCTGTTTGGACAGTTTAGCGCCTTGTTCATTGAGCGCCAGCGGCAGATGAATATAGTCCGGAGGCGTCCAGCCGAACTGCTGGTACAGCGAGATTTGTCGTACCGTCGGTTCTATCAAATCGGCGCCGCGCACGATTTCGCTGACACCCTGAAAGTGATCGTCCACCACCACCGCCAGGTTATAGGCGAACAGTCCATCACGGCGATGGATAATAAAATCTTCTCTCGCCAGACGTTCGTCAGCCTGAATGTCACCGCGAAGTCGATCGTAAAAACGGGTGACGGGATGCTGCTGTTTGATACGAACCGCCGCTTGCGCCGGTCCGTTATGCAACTCGCGGCAGTGACCATCATAAATTCCGCCAATGCTCTGGACGCGCGCACGGGTACAGGTGCAGTAGTAGCTCAGCCCCCGGTCGTATAACCAGGCGAGCGCGTCGCGGTAGGCGTCATGGCGCTGTGACTGCCATAAAATGTCGCCATCCCAGTGCAGGCCGTAATGTTCCAGTTGACGCAGAATCGTGTCTGCGGCACCGGGAACTTCACGAGGAGGATCAATATCTTCTATACGTACTCGCCATATTCCCTGACGGGCGCGAGCCTGTAAGTAACTGCCCAGCGCAGCAATGAGGGAGCCAAAGTGCAGTTCACCAGAAGGTGACGGGGCGAATCGGCCAATGTAGTGTGAGTCAGTCATCTTTGCGTAAAAATGAACAGGCGGGGAAAGCCCCGCCTGTTGTAAACGTTTCAAACGCCAGGCCTTAGCCAGCCATTTGTTTTTCGCGAATTTCAGCCAGCGTTTTGCAGTCGATGCACAGATCGGCTGTTGGACGCGCTTCCAGGCGACGAATACCAATTTCTACACCGCAGGATTCGCAGTAGCCGAAATCTTCGTCTTCAACCTTCTTCAGCGTTTTCTCGATCTTTTTGATCAGTTTGCGCTCACGGTCACGGTTACGCAGTTCGAGGCTGAACTCTTCTTCCTGTGCGGCACGGTCTACCGGGTCCGGGAAGTTGGCAGCTTCATCCTGCATATGAGTAACGGTGCGATCGACTTCATCCCTAAGTTGATTACGCCATGCTTCAAGAATACGCCTGAAGTGCGACAGCTGGGCTTCGTTCATATACTCTTCGCCCGGTTTCTCCTGGTACGGCTCCACCCCAGCGATGGCGAGAATACTCAGGGACGATGTTTTACGGTTTTGCCCTTCTTGCATGTTGCTTCTCCTTAACACGCACTATCGATCCCCATGTTCGGGGGAAAAATCAGGTCGCTATAAATAGCAGATGCTTTTCCGGATAGCAATTAACTAAACGTAACACTTGACAACCCTGTGAGGAAAAGCGTATTTGCGCACGCGACCAGAATACTAAATAACCAATTGTTTACAACACTATAAAGTGACAGTTAATGGCTCTATCAGAGTCATACTATCGGCAGAAAGTTCCGCTTTATAAACCAGAATTTCTACCCCCTTACGCTGTGCTTCGAACAATAGTTGCGCATATTTCGCGTCAATATGGCGCGCGGGTGAAAACCGTGTAATGGCGGAGTGCAGGACGGCAAAGAAAATCACTGCGCGTTTGCCCTCAGCCGCTACGCTCATCAGTTCCCGAAGATGTTTCTGACCTCGTTCAGTGATGGCATCGGGAAAATAACCAAAATCCTTTTCCGCTAACGTTACCGATTTCACTTCAATATAGCAGTCAGGCCGTGAATCTGCCTGTAACATAAAATCAATGCGGCTCCGTTCGGCGCCGTATTTTACTTCGCTTTTCAGCGTGGAATAACCTGAAAGTTCTGAAACTCGTCCCTGTTCAATGGCCTCTTTCGTCAGTCTGTTAGCCCATAGCGTATTAACACAAATTAACGCGCCCGTCTGGGTTTGGGTTAATTCCCAGGTGTGTGGATATTTGCGTTTGATATTCTCCGACGTCGAATACCAGATCGTATCACCGGGCGTTGCACACCCCGTCATCGCCCCGGTATTGGGGCAGTGTAGCGTGAGTTCAGTCCCGTCAGGTGTGATCACATCGGCTAAAAAGCGTTTATATCGCTGAACCAGCGTCGCGCGCTGGAGAGGGGGAGTAAATTGCATCGCGCATGTCCTTGATTATTCGGTGAGCGTCCAGCGCTGAAGTTTGGCGTAACGCGTGCGTCCTCGGGAAAAAGAGGAGGCATACAGGGCAAATTCCGTCACCGGAAATGACCAGCAAAAGCCAGGCGGCGGGATCGCCACGGCGTGACTGGCGTCGCGCAGTAGCGTCACGTGTGGATGAAACGGCTGCGGACTTTGATAACACCCGCTGCGCGCCGCCTGGGCCCGCAGAATATTTGCCAGTTGCAACAGCCCGCGCGGGGACTGACGTGTCCCCAGCCAGACTACGCGAGAGCGTAACCACTGTCCGGCATCATCCAGACTGAGCGTAAACCCGGGCTGACGAATGCGACCGGCAAGGGCAATCAGCGCCTGTTGTTTGTCAGCGCTCACATCGCCTAAAAACGCCAGCGTTAAATGCAGGTTCTCGGCCGCGACGGGGCGCCCCGCCTCCGGGAGGAAATTAGCCGCCCGCCACGAGATAAGTTGCTCACGTACCGTGGCGGGCAGTTCGATGGCAAAAAACAGCCGTTTCGGCTCAGACATCTTAGGTACTCGGTTATGAATTAACGCGATGCTACAATGCGGCGCGAAGAATGTTAACCCTCTGGAGCCATTTGTGACGTCGTTACCTGTTGCTGCTGTACTGCCTGAATTGCTTACTGCCCTGGATTCTGCGCCACAGGTACTGCTGAGCGCGCCGACGGGAGCCGGTAAGTCAACCTGGTTGCCGCTACAGTTTCTGGCGCATAAGGGTATCGAAGGGCGGATTATCCTGCTGGAGCCGCGTCGTCTGGCAGCGCGTAACGTGGCACAAAGGCTTGCGGAACTGCTCGATGAAAAGCCCGGTGAGACGGTTGGCTACCGGATGCGGGCGCAATCCTGCGTCGGGCCAGCAACGCGGCTTGAGGTGGTCACCGAAGGGGTACTGACGCGTATGATCCAGCGCGATCCGGAGCTCAGCGGTGTGGGACTGGTGATCCTCGACGAATTTCACGAACGCAGCGTGCAGGCAGATCTCGCGCTGGCGCTGCTGCTGGACGTGCAGCAAGGACTGCGCGACGATCTTAAGCTGCTGATCATGTCCGCCACGCTGGATAACGATCGCCTGCAACAGTGCCTGCCGGATGCGCCGGCGATCGTTTCTGAAGGGCGTGCCTTTCCCGTTGAGCGCCGTTATCAGCCGCTGGCATCGCAGTTGCGTTTCGACGAAGCCGTGGCGGTCGCTTGTGCCGAACTGCTGCGCAAAGAGCCCGGCTCGCTGCTGCTGTTTTTACCCGGCGTCGGGGAGATCCTGCGCGTACAGGAGCAATTAAGTGCGCGAGTCGGTAGTGATGTAATGCTGTGTCCGCTCTATGGCGCACTGTCGCTTAGCGAGCAGCGCAAAGCGATTTTGCCTGCTCCGCAAGGCATGCGTAAAGTTGTGCTGGCGACCAATATTGCGGAGACCAGTCTGACCATTGAGGGGATTCGCCTGGTGGTTGACTGCGCGCAGGAGCGGGTGGCGCGGTTTGACGCGCGCACCGGGTTGACCCGGCTTATCACCCAGCGCATCAGTCATGCTTCCATGACCCAGCGCGCCGGGCGGGCTGGACGTCTGGAGCCGGGTATCTGTCTGCATCTGATTGCCAAAGAGCAGGCGGAACGCGCTGCAGTACAAGGGGATCCTGAAATTTTGCACAGCGATCTCTCCGGTCTACTGATGGAATTGCTGCTGTGGGGATGTCGCGATCCCGCGCAACTCACCTGGCTGGATCTACCGCCTGCTGTCAACTTACAGGCGGCGAAACGATTACTGCACATGCTGGGGGCGCTGGAGGGCGAGCAGCTCAGTACGACGGGGCAAAAAATGGCGGCGTTGGGTAACGATCCGCGGCTGGCCGCGATGTTAGTCAGTGCTTCCACACCCGACGATGCGGCTACGGCGGCAAAGCTGGCGGCGATTCTTGAGGAACCACCGCGGATGGGCAATACCGATCTTGGCGTGGCGTTTTCCCGCCATCAGCCCGCCTGGCAACAGCGTAGTCAGCAGCTTCTCAAGCGTCTGAATGTTCGCAACGGCGAAGCGGATGCGTCACGTATAGCCCCGTTGCTGGCTCAGGCCTTTGCCGACCGCATTGCGCGTCGACGCAGCCAGGACGGGCGTTATCAACTGGCAAATGGTATGGGGGCGGCGCTGGACGCTGATGATGCGCTGGGGCGGCACGAATGGCTGATCGCGCCTCTGTTATTACAGGGCAGCGCGTCGCCGGATGCGCGGATCCTGCTGGCGCTGCCGCTCGATATCGATGCGCTTATCCAGCGTTGTCCTGAGTTGTTACAGCAGTCTGATACTGTCGAGTGGGATGAGGCGCAAGGGACGCTGAAAGCCTGGCGCAGACTGCGAGTCGGGGAGTTGACGGTCAAAGTCCAGCCGTTGGCAAAACCGTCCGAAGAAGAACTGCATCTGGCGATGCTTAACGGCATCCGCGATAAAGGCCTGAGCGTGCTCAACTGGACGCCTGCGGCAGAACAACTGCGGTTACGCCTGCACTGTGCGGCGAAATGGCTGCCGGAGTATGACTGGCCTGCGGTGGACGACAGGACATTACTGGCCACGCTGGAGAACTGGCTGCTGCCGCATATGAGCGGCGTTCATTCGCTGCGCGGCCTGAAATCGCTGGATGTTCACCAGGCATTGAGCGGGTTACTGGATTATTCCCTGCAGCAACGTCTGGTGAGTTCGTTACCCACACATTACACTGTGCCGACGGGAAGCCGGATAGCCATTCGTTATCACGACGATAATCCGCCGGCGCTGGCGGTCAGAATGCAGGAGATGTTTGGCGAGGCCCGTACGCCGACCATCGCCGAGGGCCGCGTGCCGCTGGTTCTGGAGCTCTTGTCCCCCGCGCAGCGACCGTTGCAGATAACCCAGGATTTGGCTGCGTTCTGGCAGGGTTCGTATCGCGACGTGCAAAAAGAGATGAAAGGGCGCTATCCCAAACATGTCTGGCCGGACGATCCGGCGAACACGGCACCGACGCGGCGGACCAAAAAGTATTCGTAAGCCGGAGAGGGCATTTACGCCCTGTCCGACAAAAGAGCCGTAAAATTGAGAGATTTCTTCTTTTGTCTTCTGACGGAAGAACAGAGAATCAGGCCCTTGCGCCTGAATGTAGCGGAGAAAAAGCATGGCCGGGAATGACCGCGAGCCAATTGGACGCAAAGGGAAACCTACGCGTCCGGTGAAACAAAAGGTGAGCCGTCGCCAACTCAGAGATGATGAGTACGACGACGATTATGATGATGACTATGAGGATGAAGAACCGATGCCGCGTAAGGGTAAAGGCAAAGGGCGTAAGCCTCGTGGCAAGCGCGGCTGGATGTGGCTGCTGCTGAAAATAGCGATTGTATTTGCGGTACTGCTTGCCATCTATGGCGTCTATCTGGATCAAAAAATCCGTAGCCGTATTGATGGCAAAGTCTGGCAGTTGCCGGCGGCGGTGTATGGCCGGATGGTCAACCTTGAGCCGGAAATGTCGGTCAGCAAAAACGAAATGGTCAAATTGCTGGAAGCCACCCAGTATCGTCAGGTCAGCAAGATGACGCGTCCTGGCGAGTTTACCGTGCAGGCCAACAGCATTGAGATGATCCGCCGTCCGTTTGATTTTCCGGACAGCAAAGAGGGTCAGGTGCGCGCGCGTCTGACGTTCGATAGCGGCCGTCTGGACACGATCGTCAACATGGATAACAACCGCCAGTTCGGTTTCTTCCGTCTCGATCCGCGCTTGATCACCATGCTCTCGTCGCCAAACGGCGAACAGCGTCTGTTTGTTCCGCGCAGCGGTTTCCCGGATCTGCTGGTGGATACGCTGCTGGCGACCGAAGACCGTCATTTCTATGAGCATGACGGGGTGAGTTTGTACTCTATCGGCCGCGCGGTGCTGGCAAACCTGACCGCCGGACGCACGGTACAGGGGGCAAGTACCCTGACCCAACAGCTGGTGAAAAACCTGTTCCTCTCCAGCGAGCGTTCGTACTGGCGTAAGGCCAACGAAGCCTACATGGCGCTGCTGATGGATGCGCGCTACAGCAAAGATCGCATTCTTGAGCTGTATATGAACGAGGTGTATCTCGGTCAGAGCGGCGATAACGAAATTCGCGGCTTCCCGCTGGCGAGCTTGTACTACTTTGGCCGCCCGGTGGAAGAGCTGAGCCTGGACCAGCAGGCGCTGCTGGTGGGGATGGTGAAAGGGGCGTCAATCTACAACCCGTGGCGTAACCCGAAACTGGCGCTTGAACGTCGTAACCTGGTGCTGCGTCTGCTGCAGCAACAGCAGGTGATCGATCAGGAACTGTACGACATGCTGAGCGCGCGCCCGTTAGGCGTGCAGCCGCGCGGTGGGGTGATCTCACCACAGCCCGCGTTTATGCAGATGGTGCGTCAGGAGTTGCAGGCGAAGCTGGGCGATAAAGTGAAAGATCTCTCCGGCGTGAAGATCTTCACCACCTTTGACTCTGTTGCCCAGGATGCTGCCGAGAAAGCGGCGGTTGACGGGATTCCGGAACTGAAAAAACAGCGCAAGCTGAGCGATCTGGAAACCGCGATTGTGGTGGTGGACCGCTTCAGTGGCGAAGTCCGGGCCATGGTCGGTGGCGCTGAACCGCAGTTTGCTGGCTATAACCGCGCGATGCAGGCGCGTCGTTCGATTGGTTCTCTGGCCAAACCGGCGACCTATCTGACCGCGCTGAGCCAGCCGAAAATCTATCGTCTGAACACCTGGATTGCCGATGCGCCAATTGCGCTGCGCCAGCCAAACGGTCAGGTGTGGTCGCCGCAGAACGACGATCGTCGTTACAGCGAAAGCGGCAAAGTCATGTTAGTGGATGCGCTGACGCGCTCCATGAACGTACCGACGGTCAATCTGGGGATGGCACTGGGTCTGCCAGCCGTCACCGATACCTGGCTGAAGCTGGGCGTGCCAAAAGAGCAGTTGCATCCGGTTCCGGCCATGCTGCTGGGGGCGCTGAACCTGACGCCAATCGAAGTGACGCAGGCGTTCCAGACGATCGCCAGCGGCGGTAACCGTGCGCCGCTTTCCGCGCTGCGTTCGGTTATTGCCGAAGATGGCACCGTGCTGTACCAGAGCTTCCCGCAGGCGGAACGCGCCGTTCCGGCTCAGGCTGCCTACATGACGCTGTGGACGATGCAGCAGGTTGTGCAGCGCGGCACCGGTCGTCAGCTTGGCGCGAAGTATCCGAATCTGCATCTGGCGGGTAAAACCGGGACCACGAACAACAACGTCGATACCTGGTTTGCCGGTATTGACGGCAGCCAGGTGACCATCACCTGGGTGGGCCGCGATAACAACCAGCCAACGAAGCTGTACGGTGCGAGCGGGGCGATGTCTATTTATCAGCGTTATCTGGCAAACCAGACGCCGACGCCGCTGACGCTGACGCCGCCGGAGGATATTGCGGAGATGGGCGTCGACTATGACGGCAACTTTGTCTGCAGCGGCGGCATGCGCACGCTGCCGGTCTGGACATCAGACCCAGATTCGCTCTGCCAGCAGGGTGAAATGCAGCAGCAGCCGACCGGGAACCCGTTCGATCAATCTTCTCAGCCGCAGCAACAGCCGCAACAGCCGCCGAAGGAAGAGAAGAAAGACGGCGACGGCGTGGCGGGGTGGATTAAAGACATGTTCGGCAGTAACTAACCATCGTGCCGGATGGCACTTCGTTTATCCGGCCTACAGGATCAATACGGCATTGGGCTTGTAGGCCGGATAAGGCGTTTTTGCCGCCATCCGGCAATTCCCCTACAAAAACATTTCACACCACTTTCTTAACCCTTTCTTTTCATCTGGATATTTCTTAACCCCTTAGTTTTGGTGGGGACGCGTATCGCTTGCTATCGCGCCCGCGTTTCGAATATTATTCTGCCGGCATAATAATAATTCTCGTTTACGTTATCATTCACTTTTCATCAGAGATATACCAATGGCGCGTCAAAAAACTGCTCAGCCAAAACACTCGCTGCGTAAAATCGCAGTTGTAGTAGCCACAGCGGTTAGCGGCATGTCTGTCTATGCACAGGCGGCGGTTGAACCGAAAAAAGAAGACACTATCACCGTAACCGCTGCACCTGCTCCGCAGGAAAGTGCGTGGGGCCCATCTCCGACTATTGCCGCGAAGCGCTCCGCCACTGCCACCAAAACAGATACGCCTATCGAAAAGACTCCACAGTCTGTTTCGGTAGTGACGCGTGAAGAAATGGATATGCATCAGCCTGGGTCGGTGAAAGAGGCTTTAGCCTATACGCCCGGCGCAGCAGTTTCGACACGTGGCGCTTCCAGTACGTATGATTTCGTTATCATTCGCGGCTTCTACACACCTGGTCCGACCCCGAACAATTACCTTGATGGCATTAAACTACAGGGTGATTACTACAGTTCTGCCGTTGTTGACCCTTACATGCTTGAACGTGTAGAGATGATGCGTGGGCCAACTTCTGTTCTTTATGGGAAAAGTAACCCAGGTGGCCTGATCTCTATGGTCAGCAAAAGCCCAACATCAGAGCCGTTAAAAGAAATTCAATTCAAAATGGGTACAGATAATCTGTTCCAGACCGGTTTTGATTTCAGTGATTCTCTGGATGATGACGGCGTCTATTCCTATCGTTTAACAGGGCTGGCACGTTCTAATGACGAACAACAGGATTTCGCGAAGCAGAAGCGCTATGCCATTGCGCCGGTGTTTAGCTGGAAACCTGATGACAGAACCAATCTGACGTTGCGGGCAAACATTCAGAATGAACCTTCAACGGGTTATTACGGATGGTTGCCGAAAGAAGGTACTGTAGTACCGTTGCCTGATGGTTCCCGTTTGCCAGTGAGCTTTACTGACTACGCTCCGAACAATACTTATTCACGTTATGAGCGTATGGTTGGTTACAGCTTTGAACACAGTTTTGATGATACTTTCACTGTGCGCCAAAATTTACGCTATAGCCAAATAAAGACATCCCAGCAGAGCGTGTACGGTTTTGGGGCTGTGGGTAATCAATTGACCCGCTCAAGCATCGTAGCCAATGAACGCTACAATGATTTCGGTGTGGATACCCAGTTGGAAAGCAAGTTTGCGACGGGAGACGTCGGACATACTCTGCTGACCGGTATCGATTATTCACGTTTGCGTAATGATATCGATAACGCCTACGGAACTGCACCGTCGTTAGATATGAATAACCCCGTGTATACGGATGTTGATTTCCCGGACGCGAAACCGTTCCAGCTCAATACCCAGCACCAAACTGGTGTATATGTCCAGGATCAGTTGGAATGGAATAAATGGGTTGCAACATTGGGAGGTCGTTATGACTGGTCCCAGCAGGCAACAACCATTCGAGCCAGCAATCAGAAAGTTGAGCGTAATGATGAGCAATTCACCTGGCGCGGTGGGATAAACTATCTCTTTGACAACGGTATTACACCGTACTTTAGCTACAGCGAATCTTTCGAGCCGAACCCATCTAAAGCGTGGGCTGCAACGCCTGCTGACAATGTTGCTTATGCGCCGTCAAAAGGTAAGCAATATGAAGCTGGTGTGAAATACGTTCCAAAAGATCTGCCGGTTGTTGTTACTGCTGCTGTGTATGAGCTGACAAAAACAAATAACCTGACCACCGACCCGCTGAATCCGTTTGCACAGGTCCCAGCCGGTGAAATACGTTCTCGTGGCGTTGAGTTAGAAGCGAAAGCCGCAGTGAATGCGAACATTAACGTGACAGCGTCTTATACGTATACCGATGCTGAATATACGGAAGACACGACGCTTAAAGGTAAAACGCCTGTTCAAGTACCAAAAAATATGGCTTCTTTGTGGGGCGATTACACCTTCAATGAAGGCCCGCTGTCTGGTTTAACTCTGGGAACAGGTGGTCGTTATGTCGGTTCCAGCTATGGTGATCCAGCGAACTCCTTCAAAGTAGGTAGTTCAACAGTGATGGATGCTGTCGTTAAATACGATCTCGCACGCCTGGGTATGGCGGGTTCTAGCGTTGCAGTTAACGTTACCAACCTGTTTGACCGCGAATACGTCGCCAGCTGCTTCGATACTTATGGCTGCTTCTGGGGCGCGGAACGTCAGGTCGTTGCTACCGCAACTTTCCGCTTCTAATTTTTCTTTGGGCACGCATGGCGTGCCCGCTTTACAAGTTGGCCGCTATGCAGGAACAGACCCATCATCCCGATACCACGTTTGCACTGCGTGATGTCTCCTTTCGCGTGCCTGGTCGCACGCTTCTGCATCCTCTGTCGTTAACCTTTCCCGTCGGTAAAGTGACTGGCCTTATCGGCCACAACGGTTCAGGTAAATCCACGTTGTTAAAAATGCTGGGTCGCCATCAGCCGCCGTCAGAAGGGGATATCCTGCTGGACGCCCAGCCGCTGAACAGCTGGAACAGCAAAGCGTTTGCCCGTAAGGTGGCGTATTTACCGCAGCAGTTGCCGCAGGCGGAAGGGATGACCGTACGTGAACTGGTGGCGATTGGTCGCTATCCGTGGCACGGGGCGCTGGGTCGTTTTGGCGTCGCGGACAGAGAAAAAGTGGAAGAAGCGATCGCGCTGGTGGGGTTGAAACCGCTGGCGCATCGTCTGGTTGACAGCCTTTCCGGCGGTGAACGTCAGCGCGCGTGGATTGCGATGCTGGTGGCGCAGGACAGCCGCTGTCTGCTGCTGGATGAACCCACCTCGGCGCTGGATATCGCCCATCAGGTTGATGTGCTGGCGCTGGTGCATCGCCTCAGCCAGGAGCGTGGCCTGACGGTGATCGCCGTGCTGCATGATATCAACATGGCTGCCCGCTACTGCGACTACTTAGTCGCGCTACGCGGTGGCGAAATGATTGCCCAGGGAACGCCTGCCGACCTGATGCGTAGCGAAACCCTGGAGCGGATTTATGGCATCCCGATGGGGATCCTGCCGCATCCGGCAGGCGCTGCACCTGTGAGTTTTGTGTATTGATGAGCGGCTTACCCCACATAACGCGTCGTCGTTTATTAACGGCGATGGCACTTTCCCCGCTGCTCTGGCAGATGAAACCGGCGCGCGCGGCCTCGGTCGATCCGCATCGCATTGTGGCGCTGGAGTGGCTGCCGGTCGAGCTGTTGCTGGCGCTTGGCGTGACGCCTTACGGCGTGGCGGACATTCCCAATTATCGCCTGTGGGTGAATGACCCCCCACTGCCGGCGTCGGTGATTGATGTCGGCTTACGCACCGAGCCGAATCTTGAACTGCTGACCGAAATGAAACCCTCGTATATGTTCTGGTCGACAGGGTATGGTCCTTCCCCCGAGACGCTGGCGCGGATAGCCCCCGGACGCGGTTTCAACTTCAGCGATGGCAAACAGCCCTTAGCGGTGGCCCGCCGGTCTTTGATCGAGATGGCGCAGATGCTGAATCTGGAACCGGCAGCCGAGCGGCATCTGGCGGAATATGATCAGTTTATTGCCAGCCGGAAACCGCGCTTTGCGCAGCGCGGCGAGCGTCCGCTGCTGTTGGTCACCCTGCTTGATCCCCGTCATATGCTGGTCTTTGGCCCGAACTGCCTGTTCCAGGACGTGCTGGATGAGTACGGTATTCGCAACGCCTGGCAGGGGGAAACCAACTTCTGGGGCAGTACGGCAGTAGGGATCGATCGTCTTGCGGCCTACAAAGATGCCGATGTGCTCTGCTTTGATCATGGCAATAACAAAGAGATGGCGGCACTGATGGCGACACCGCTCTGGCAGGCAATGCCGTTTGTGCGCGAAGGGCGTTTCCAGCGCGTACCGCCCGTGTGGTTCTATGGTGCCACATTGTCGACCATGAACTTTGTGCGCATTTTGGATACTGCGCTGGGGGGGAAAGCGTGAGCAAACGTATTACACGCTTCCCGGCGTTATTGCTGGTGCTGCTGTTTGTTGCTGCGGTGGGCTTAACCTGGACGAATTTCTCTATTGCGCTGCCCCGCGCTCAGTGGCAACAGGCGCTATGGTCACCCAATATCGACATCATCGAGCAGATGATTTTCCACTACAGCCTTCTTCCCCGCCTGGTGATTTCCCTGCTGGTGGGTGCCGGGCTGGGGCTGGTTGGCGTGCTCTTTCAGCAGGTGCTGCGTAACCCGCTGGCGGAGCCGACCACGCTGGGCGTGGCGACAGGTGCGCAACTGGGGATGACGGTCACAACGTTATGGGCGATCCCGGGCGTACTGGCCGCGCAGTTCGCTGCTCTGGCGGGAGCCTGTATTGTCGGGGCGCTGGTGTTTGGCGTCGCCTGGGGCAAACGTCTTTCTCCCGTGACGCTGATCCTCGCCGGTCTGGTGGTCAGTTTGTACTGTGGGGCAATCAATCAGCTGTTGGTTATCTTCCACCACGATCAGTTGCAAAGCATGTTCCTGTGGAGTACCGGAACGCTGACGCAAACCGATTGGGGCGGCGTGCAGCGTCTGTGGCCGCAACTGCTGGGCGGCGTGATGCTCACCCTGCTGTTGCTGCGTCCGCTGACCCTGATGGGGCTGGACGACGGCGTTGCGCGTAATTTAGGGCTGGCGCTGTCGCTGGCGCGTCTGGCGGCGCTGACGCTGGCGATTGTGCTCAGCGCGCTGCTGGTTAACGCGGTGGGGATTATCGGTTTTATCGGCCTGTTTGCACCGTTGCTGGCGAAAATGCTAGGCGCGCGTCGTCTGCTGGCGCGTCTGATGCTGGCTCCGCTGATCGGGGCGCTGATTCTCTGGCTTTCCGATCAGATCATTCTCTGGCTGACCCGGGTATGGATGGAAGTGTCCACCGGTTCCGTGACGGCGCTGATCGGCGCACCGCTGCTGCTGTGGCTATTGCCGCGCCTGCGAAGCATGAGCGCGCCGGACATGAACGTCAGCGATCGGGGGGCGACAGAACGTCAGCATGTGCTGGGCTATGCGCTGATCGGCGGCCTGCTGTTGTTGATTGGGGTGTATGCCGCGCTGTCGTTGGGTCGTGACGCTCAGGGCTGGAGTTGGGCTAGCGGCGTGCAGTTGGAAGAGCTGATGCCCTGGCGCTGGCCGCGCATCCTGGCGGCGGCGATCGCCGGGGTGATGCTGGCGGTGGCGGGGTGCATTATTCAACGGCTGACCGGTAACCCGATGGCGAGTCCTGAGGTGCTGGGGATCAGTTCCGGCGCGGCATTCGGTGTTGTACTGATGCTGTTTCTGGTGCCGGGCAATGCGTTTGGCTGGCTGCTGCCCGCCGGGAGTCTCGGCGCTGCCGCCACGCTGTTGATCATTATGATCGCCGCCGGACGGGGAGGGTTCTCACCCCACCGTATGCTGCTGGCCGGGATGGCGCTCAGTACCGCGTTTACCATGCTGCTGATGATGTTGCAGGCGAGCGGCGATCCGCGCATGGCAGGGGTATTGACCTGGATCTCCGGTTCGACCTATAACGTGTCGGGCGAGCAGGTGCTGCACACCGGGATTGTGATGGTGATCCTGCTGGCCATCACGCCGCTCTGTCGTCGTTGGTTGACGATTTTACCGCTGGGCGGCGATACCGCCCGCGCAGTCGGTATCGCGTTGACACCGTCGCGGGTGGCTCTGCTGTTGCTGGCGGCCAGTCTGACAGCCACCGCCACAATGACGATTGGCCCGCTGAGCTTTGTCGGACTGATGGCGCCGCATATCGCGCGGATGTTGGGTTTTCGTCGAACGATGCCGCATATTGTGATGTCGGCGCTGGCGGGGGGATTATTGCTGATTTTCGCCGACTGGTGCGGGCGGATGGTGCTGTTTCCGTACCAGATCCCGGCAGGGATACTGTCGACGTTTATCGGCGCGCCGTACTTTATTTATCTGTTACGTAAGCAGAGTCGTTGATTCGGTTGTTTTTCGTGTAGGCCGGATAAGACGCTTCGCGTCGCCATCCGGCAATAAAAAAGCCGGGTGGCGGCTTCGCCTTACCCGGCCTACGGTTTAAAACGTACTCTGTTACAGCTTCGCAAACACCCGACGCGCGGCGTCGATGGTGTTATTGATGTCTTCCATGCTGTGCGCCACGGACATAAATCCCGCTTCAAACGCGGATGGCGCAAGGTAAATTCCCTCGTCCAGCATCATGTGGAAGAAGCGCTTAAAGCGTTCCACGTCGCAGGCCATCACGTCCTGATAGCAGGTGACGGTTTTCGCGTCGGTGAAGAAAATCCCGAACATGCCGCCAACGTGGTTAACGACCAGCGGGATCGCGGTTTCTTGTGCCGCTTCCAGCAGACCTTCCGCCAGGCGCGTCGTCAGGTCATCCAGCGTTTCGTGAATGCCCGGCTGCGCCACTTCAGTCAGACAGGCAAAACCTGCCGCCATCGCAATCGGGTTGCCGGAGAGGGTGCCCGCCTGATAGACCGGGCCAGTGGGCGCCAGCGCGTCCATCACGTCGCGACGACCGCCAAACGCGCCCACAGGCATCCCGCCGCCGATGATTTTGCCCAGACAGGTCAGATCCGGTACCACGCTGTAGTAGTCCTGCGCGCCTGCCAGGGCGACGCGGAAGCCGGTCATCACTTCGTCGATAATCAGCAGCGCGCCGAACTCATCGCACAGCGCGCGCAGACCCGGCAGGAATTCCGGCAGCGGCGGGATGCAGTTCATGTTGCCCGCCACCGGCTCTACGATGATACAGGCGATCTCCTGCGGGAACTGCTCGAACGCGGCACGCACGGAATTGAGATCGTTATAGGTACAGGTCAGGGTGTGCTTCGCGAAATCTGCCGGTACGCCCGGAGAGTTCGGTTGGCCCAGCGTCAGCGCGCCGGAGCCGGCTTTCACCAGCAGACAGTCCGCGTGGCCGTGGTAGCAGCCTTCAAATTTGATGATCTTATCGCGGCCAGTGAAGCCGCGCGCCAGACGAATAGCGCTCATGGTCGCTTCGGTACCGGAGTTGACCATTCGCACCATATCCATCGTCGGCACCAGTTCGGTCACCAGTTCCGCCATTTTGACTTCCATCTCGGTTGGCGCGCCGAAGCTTAAGCCCCGCTCTGCCGCCTCGATTACCGCGTTGCGGATTGCCGGATGGTTGTGTCCCAGCACCATGGGGCCCCAGGAGCCGACGTAATCGATATAGGCTTTACCATCGACATCGTACAAATAGGCCCCGTCAGCTTTTTCGATAAACAGCGGAGTACCACCCACGCCAGTAAAGGCGCGAACAGGGGAGTTAACGCCGCCGGGAATTAGCTCGCGTGCTGCGCTGTAGAGGTTTTCAGACTTACTCATGGATGGGTTCCTGATTCGTAGAAAATGTGAATGGTCGCTATTCTAGTTATTCAGAGAAGGTTATGAAAGTTTTGCGCATTTGAAACAGTACGATTTGCAGGGGATTTTCGGGGAAGAGGCGAGTACAATGCCGCCTCTGCATTTGTATTACCAATTAATGATCATCTGATGAAGACAGAAACTCCCTCTTTTGAAGCACAGCAAATTGTGCGCTTACGGCGCAGGGACCAAATCCGTCGACTGTTGGAGCGTGATAAAACGCCGCTGGCGATCTTAATGATGGCGGCAGTGGTGGGGACGCTCACCGGCCTGGTGGGCGTGGCGTTCGAAAAAGCGGTGAGCGGGGTGCAAAACCTGCGTATCGGTGCGCTGGTGAATGCGGCCGATCATCCGCTTCTGCTCTGGCCGCTGGCGTTTATTCTCTCCGCATTACTGGCAATGGTCGGCTATTTTTTGGTGCGTAAATTTGCGCCGGAAGCCGGTGGCTCGGGGATCCCAGAGATTGAAGGGGCACTGGAAGAGCTGCGCCCCGTTCGCTGGTGGCGCGTGTTGCCGGTCAAGTTTATCGGCGGGATGGGTACGCTGGGGGCGGGGATGGTACTGGGTCGCGAAGGGCCAACGGTACAAATCGGCGGGAATATAGGTCGTATGGTGCTGGATATCTTTCGTATGCGCAGCGCCGAAGCACGCCATACCCTGTTGGCGACCGGGGCGGCTGCGGGGCTTTCCGCCGCCTTCAATGCGCCGCTGGCGGGCATTCTGTTTATCATTGAGGAGATGCGCCCGCAGTTTCGCTACAACCTTATCTCGATCAAAGCCGTCTTCACTGGTGTGATTATGTCGAGCATTGTTTTTCGCATCTTCAATGGTGAATCGCCGATTATCGAGGTGGGGAAACTGTCCAACGCGCCGGTCAATACGCTGTGGCTGTACCTGATCCTCGGGATGATTTTCGGCTGCGTGGGGCCAGTTTTCAATAAGCTGGTGCTGGGTACCCAGGATATGTTCCAGCGTTTTCATCACGGTAATATGACCAAATGGGTGCTCATGGGCGGGTCGATTGGCGGTCTGTGCGGCATTCTGGGACTGATTGAACCCGCGGCGGCGGGTGGCGGTTTTAACCTTATCCCGATTGCGGCGGCGGGCAATTTTAGCGTCGGGCTGCTGCTGTTTATCTTTATCGCGCGGGTGATCACCACCTTGCTCTGTTTCTCTTCTGGCGCGCCGGGCGGCATTTTTGCGCCGATGCTAGCGTTGGGTACGCTGTTGGGGACGGCATTTGGCATGGCAGCCGCCGCCGGTTTTCCGCATTATCAGCTTGAGGCCGGGACGTTCGCCATCGCCGGAATGGGCGCACTGCTGGCGGCTTCGGTGCGCGCGCCGTTGACCGGGATTGTGCTGGTGCTGGAGATGACCGATAACTATCAGCTCATTTTGCCAATGATTATTACCTGTCTTGGCGCAACACTATTGGCACAATTCCTGGGCGGAAAACCGCTATACTCCACTATTCTTGCCCGCACGCTGGCGAAGCAGGAAGCAGAGCAGGCGGCAAAAAGTCAGACGACCACCGCTGGCGAGAATACTTGAATGAAATACCAGGGTATTAGATAATGGCGTTAATATTGGGTCAGAATTTGCCCAATTGCCGATGTCGTTTGGAGCAAAAATATGAGTGATGACGTAGCGCTGCCACTGCAATTTACTGAAGCAGCAGCCAATAAAGTAAAAAGCCTGATCGCTGACGAAGAAAACCCGAACCTGAAACTGCGTGTGTATATCACCGGAGGGGGATGCAGCGGTTTCCAGTATGGTTTTACCTTTGATGATCAGATCAACGAAGGCGATATGACCATCGAGAAACAGGGTGTTGGCCTGGTGGTTGACCCAATGAGCCTGCAGTATCTGGTCGGCGGTTCCGTTGACTACACCGAAGGTCTGGAAGGTTCCCGCTTCGTAGTCACCAACCCGAATGCGAAAAGCACCTGCGGGTGTGGTTCTTCCTTCAGCATCTGAGTGCTGTCTGTCATGCCGGATGACGGCATAAAAGCCTTATCCGGCCTACGGTGTTGTTCTGTTGTAGGCCCGATAAGCGCAGCGCCATCGGGCAAAATCAAGTCAACGACCATTCTCATCTAACGCAAACGTCGGCAGCTTCAGATGCCAGCGGATCGCCGCGAGGCGAATCACCAGCGTGACAACCATCCCCAACATACTGGCGGCTTCTAACGGCATCGCGAAGGTGTAATGCGCGGTGGCATGGACGATCCCGCCGATGATACAGGCCGTAGCGTAGATTTCCGTACGCAGGATCATCGGGATTTCCCGCGCCAGCACATCGCGAATGATGCCGCCGCCCACGCCGGTAATGACGCCCATACAGATAGCCACCAGGGGGCCGGTGCCCGCAATAAATGCTTTGTTGACGCCGATACCCACAAAGACCGCCAGGCCGACGGCGTCCAGCACCGGCAGCATCCATTTGGGTAAGCGTCTGGGCTGACGCACCAACAGGATTGTCAGCATGCTCGTGACCATCGCTACCACCAGATCGGTCGGATCTTTGACCCAGAAAACGGGCCCGTTATCTAATGCCATATCGCGGATTGTCCCGCCACCCACGGCGGTAACCACACCCAAAACCAGCACGCCAAACGGGTCCATACGCAGTTTTCCGGCCAGTAACACGCCAGAGATGGCAAATACCGCGGTACCTACAATATCCAGCCAATAGACGAGCATTCTCAAAACCTCACAACAAACCTGGTGGGGGCAGACGCTAATTCATCTGTGAAAGCGCATTACAGAGTTGTTTTGCGGCGAGGATAATACGCGGGCTTGCGCGTTCAAACCAGTCACTGGTGAGGGGAATTACCGGAATTTGTAGCTGATCACCCCAGTATTGTTTAATTTTGAGAATTTCCCCCGCATCTCCGGCGACAACGATCGCCTGCGGCGCGCGCGCTAGCACCTGTTCGCGACTGACCTGCGGCCAGGGAACCCGGCTACCGGCAAAGATGTTTTCTCCGCCGCAGAGCTCAATAACCTCGTTTTGAATTGACCCTTTTCCGCTGGTAAAGGGAGGATTGATGCCAAACTGCAAAAACACGCGTTTTTTCGCTTTGCCTGCATACTGAGATTTTAGCTGCGAATAGTCGTCCAGCAAGGTTTGCGCGGCGCGCTTTGCTATTTCGGGATGCGGGCTAAAGGCGGCCAGTTTCCGCAACGTATCGGCAATCTGCTCAATAGTGACGGCATCGATCCACATGACCTTGATGCCCAGCGAGGTGAGTTGATTCACCTGCCGTTCGGCATTGCCGCCGCGCCAGGCGAGGACCAGATCCGGCTTCAGCGCCACAATCCGTTCCAGATTCATGCCTTGCCAGGTCGAGACCTGTTCAATGCGTTGCGCCTGCGGCGGATAGTCAGAATAGCTGCTGACGCCAACGGGCGTGATCCCGGCGGCAAAGGCGAGCTCCGTATTGGCTGGAGAGAGTGAGATCACGCGAGGTGTGGCATGCAGCCACACCGGAAGGGCTAACAGCAGGGCGACAAGCGCCCTGGAGAGGGATTTAGCCATGCGCCAGTTTCTGTACCAGCGATTCGACCATCAGCGTGGATTGTTTCGCGGCAACGGCCAGGAATTCATCAAAGCTGAGATGGGACTGTTGATCGGCGACGTCAGAGATCGCGCGGACCACGACAAACGGCACCTTGAAGTTATGGCAAACGTGGGCAATCGCAGTGGCTTCCATTTCAACGGCAATTGCCTGCGGGAAGTTATGCTGGATTTTGGCCAAACCCACGGAACCGTTGATAAAGGCATCGCCGCTGACGATCAGACCACGCACCGCGTTCAGGTTCAGTTGCGCAATGCAGGACTCCGCTGCGGCGATCAGTTTTTCATCGGCTTTAAAGCCGGCCGGGCAGCCCGGCAGTTGACCGAACTCATAACCAAATGCGGTGACGTCAGCGTCGTGATAGCGCGCTTCGTCAGAGACCACAATGTCGCCCACTTTCAGGGTCGGTGCGAGGCCGCCTGCGGAACCGGTGTTAATAATGACGTCCGGCTTGCAGCGTTCCAGCAGCAGCGTTGCGCCCAGCGCCGCCGCCACTTTACCAATACCGGATTTCAGCAGCGCAACGTCGGTTCCGTTTAACTGACCGGTGTAAATTTCGCAACCGCCCAGGGTGAGAGTTTGACGGTTTTCGATTTTGTCACGCAGCAGCGTAACCTCTTCTTCCATTGCACCAATGATGCCGATTTTCATAGATTTACTCGCGCCAGGTGAGATTTAAAGGCATAGTCTATCATGCGCTTAAGGCGAAGTGCATTCTCACGCGGGAGAGGACATGTCACAGATTGATTTCCGGAAAAAAATAAACTGGCACCGTCGTTTTCGTTCACCGCAAGGGGTAAAAACCGAGCATGAGATTCTACGCATTTTTGAAAGCGACCGTGGGCGCATCATTAATTCTCCGGCGATCCGTCGCTTGCAGCAAAAAACCCAGGTGTTCCCCCTCGAGCGTAATGCCGCCGTGCGTACGCGTCTTACCCATTCGATGGAAGTTCAGCAGGTGGGGCGCTATATCGCCAAAGAGGTCTTAAGCCGCCTCAAAGAACAGAAATTGCTGGAACAATACGGCCTGGATGAGTTGACGGGACCGTTTGAGAGCATCGTCGAAATGTCCTGCCTGATGCATGACATTGGCAACCCGCCGTTTGGCCATTTTGGCGAGGCGGCGATCAATGACTGGTTTCGCCAGCGCTTACATCCGGCGGATGCGGAAAGCCAACCCTTAACGGAAGATCGTTGCATTGTGGCGACGTTGCGTCTGCGTGAAGGCGAGGAGTTGCTGAATGATATCCGTCGTAAAGTACGCCAGGATCTGTGTCATTTCGAAGGGAATGCGCAGGGAATTCGGCTGGTACACACGTTGATGCGGATGAACCTGACATGGGCCCAGGTTGGCGGGATCTTAAAATATACTCGCCCGGCATGGTGGCGGGGAGACACACCCGCGACGCACAACTATTTAATGAAAAAACCGGGCTATTACCTTTCTGAAGAACCGTATATTGAGAGGTTACGTAAAGAACTGGATCTCGCCCTTTACAGTCGCTTTCCGTTAACCTGGATAATGGAAGCCGCCGACGATATCTCTTATTGTGTAGCCGATCTGGAAGATGCAGTAGAGAAAAGAATCTTCAGCGTTGAGCAACTCTATCATCATTTACATGAAGCCTGGGGACAGCATGAGAAAGGTTCGCTCTTTGCGCAGGTTGTCGAAAATGCCTGGGACAAATCACGCGCAAATTATCTGAGTCGCAGTACTGAAGATCAGTTTTTCATGTATTTGCGGGTAAATACGCTTAATAAACTGGTGCCCTACGCCGCGCAGCGTTTTATTGATAACCTGGCGGAGATCTTCGACGGAAGGTTTAATCAGGCGTTGCTGGAAGACGGCAGCAGTTTTAGCCGGTTGCTGAAGATCTATAAAAATGTTGCGATGAAACATGTGTTTAGCCATCCTGATGTGGAGCAACTCGAATTACAGGGTTACCGGGTGATCAGTGGCTTACTCGATATCTACCGTCCTTTATTAAGCCTGCCGCTTGCGGATTTCAGTGAATTAGTGGAAAAAGAGCGCCTGCAGCGTTTTCCTATCGAATCGCGCTTATTTCAGAAACTGTCAACGCGTCACCGACTGGCCTACGTGGAGGCCGTGGGTAAATTAACGTCAGATTCACCTGAGTATCCTGTGCTGGAATATTATTACCGTTGCCGGCTGATCCAGGATTATATCAGCGGCATGACCGACCTCTATGCCTGGGATGAATATCGTCGCCTGATGGCGGTTGAACAATAAGCTGAGTTTTGTAAAGACGGACAATAAATTTTTACCTTTTCCATAAACTTCTGTCCGGAACTTAGCGCTATAAAATGAATCTGACGTACACAGCAATTTTGCGTTATCTGTTAATCGAGATTGAGACACATGAAAAAAACCACATTAGCAATGAGTGCACTGGCTCTGAGTTTAGGTTTGGCGTTATCCCCGCTTTCTGCAACGGCAGCTGAAACTGCATCAGCCACGACCGCACAGCAGATGCCAAGTCTGGCACCGATGCTCGAAAAAGTGATGCCATCGGTGGTCAGCATTAACGTGGAAGGTAGCACAACCGTCAATACGCCGCGTATGCCGCGTAATTTCCAGCAGTTCTTTGGTGATGATTCCCCGTTCTGCCAGGACGGTTCACCGTTCCAGAGCTCGCCATTCTGTCAGGGTGGCGGTATGCAGGGCGGTAACGGTGGCGGCCAGCAGCAGAAGTTCATGGCGCTGGGTTCTGGTGTCATCATTGATGCTGCGAAAGGCTATGTCGTCACCAACAACCACGTGGTGGATAACGCCACGGTGATTAAGGTTCAACTGAGCGATGGCCGTAAATTCGACGCTAAGATCGTCGGCAAAGACCCGCGTTCTGATATCGCGCTGATCCAGATTCAGGATCCGAAAAACCTGACGGCGATTAAACTGGCTGACTCCGACGCACTGCGCGTGGGGGATTACACCGTCGCCATCGGTAACCCGTTTGGTCTGGGCGAGACGGTGACTTCCGGTATTGTCTCAGCGCTGGGTCGTAGCGGCCTGAATGCGCAAAACTATGAAAACTTCATCCAGACCGATGCGGCGATCAACCGGGGTAACTCCGGCGGTGCGTTGGTTAACCTGAACGGCGAGCTGATCGGCATTAACACGGCGATCCTCGCGCCGGATGGCGGCAACATCGGTATCGGTTTTGCGATCCCAAGCAATATGGTGAAAAACCTGACCTCTCAGATGGTGGAATTCGGCCAGGTGAAACGCGGTGAGCTGGGGATCATGGGTACCGAACTGAGCTCCGAGCTGGCGAAAGCGATGAAAGTCGACGCTCAGCGCGGCGCGTTTGTCAGCCAGGTCATGCCGAACTCGTCTGCCTCGAAGGCCGGAATTAAAGCCGGGGATGTGATCACCTCTCTGAATGGTAAACCGATCAGCAGCTTCGCCGCATTGCGTGCGCAGGTTGGCACCATGCCGGTGGGCAGCAAAATTACTCTCGGCCTGCTGCGTGACGGTAAGCCGGTTACCGTTAATCTGGAACTGCAGCAGAGCAGCCAGACTCAGGTTGATTCCAGCTCCATCTTCAGCGGCATTGAAGGGGCTGAAATGAGCAACAAAGGTCAGGATAAAGGCGTCGTGGTGAACAACGTGAAAGCGAACACCCCGGCGGCGCAGATTGGCCTGAAGAAAGGGGATGTGATTGTTGGCGCTAACCAGCAGCCGGTGAAAAACATCGCTGAACTGCGTAAAATCCTCGACAGCAAACCGTCTGTCCTGGCGCTGAACATTCAGCGTGGCGACAGCAATATCTACCTGTTGATGCAGTAATTCCCCCTGAACCCCTTCCTTTCACAGGAAGGGGTTTCGTTTTGTGATACTTCCCACAACTCCATACTTCTTCCCTTTGCTTTGTGCATTCGCACAATGTCAGCGTTCCTTATCTTCTTTATGCTGGAGCTCTGCTCACAGGAGGGGTTTATGGCTGGCTGGCATCTTGATACCAAAATGGCGCAGGATATCGTGGCACGCACGATGCGCATCATTGATACCAATATCAACGTAATGGATGCCCGTGGGCGGATCATCGGCAGCGGCGATCGCGAACGTATTGGTGAATTGCACGAAGGCGCACTGTTAGTCCTCTCTCAGGGTCGTGTGGTGGATATTGATGACGCTGTCGCGCGCCATCTGCACGGCGTCCGTCAGGGGATCAACCTGCCGCTGCGTCTGGAAGGCGAGATCGTGGGCGTGATTGGCCTGACCGGCGAGCCTGAGCATCTGCGCAAGTATGGCGAACTGGTGTGCATGACGGCGGAGATGATGCTGGAACAATCGCGCCTGATGCACCTGCTCGCGCAGGACAGTCGCCTGCGTGAAGAGCTGGTGATGAACCTGATTCAGGCAGAAGAGAACACGCCGGCGTTGACCGAATGGGCGCAACGTTTAGGCATTGATCTCAACCAGCCGCGCGTAGTGGCGGTGGTGGAAGTGGACAGCGGGCAACTCGGCGTGGACAGCGCCATGGCGGAGCTGCAGCAGTTACAGAATGCACTGACCACCCCGGAGCGTAATAACCTGATTGCGATTGTTTCGCTGACTGAGATGGTGGTGTTAAAACCGGCGCTGAATTCGTTTGGCCGCTGGGATGCGGAAGATCACCGCAAGCGCGTTGAGCAGCTTATTGCGCGCATGAAAGAGAACGGGCAGTTACGCTTTCGCGTTTCGCTGGGCAATTACTTTACCGGGCCTGGCAGTATCGCGCGTTCGTACCGTACCGCGCGCACGACGATGATGGTTGGCAAACAGCGAATGCCGGAAAGTCGTAGCTATTTTTATCAGGATTTGATGCTGCCGGTGCTGCTCGACAGTCTGCGCGGCGGCTGGCAGGCCAATGAGCTGGCGCGTCCGCTGGTACGACTGAAGGCGATGGACAATAACGGTCTGTTGCGCCGCACTCTGGCGGCATGGTTTCGTCACAACGTGCAGCCGCTGGCCACCTCGAAGGCGCTGTTTATTCACCGTAACACACTGGAGTATCGACTGAATCGCATCTCAGAATTGACCGGTCTGGATTTAGGGAATTTTGACGACCGGTTGCTGCTGTACGTAGCGTTGCAACTGGATGAGCAGCGTTGATGAATTGCCTGATGGCGCTACGCTTATCAGGCCTACGAGGATGAACCTGTAGGCTGGATAAGGTGTATGAGGATGCACCTGTAGGCCGGATAAGGCGTATGACGCCGCCATCCGGCAACAAACGGCTTATTTACGCGTCAGTTTTTCCAGATCGGCTTCGATCTCGGTGATTTTATTCGCCACCACGCTTTCCAGATGGCGTAAGTCATCAAGGATCTTGCGTTTCAGATCCACTTCAGTGCGATCGCGCTGGCAAATTTGATCGAGTTCGTCGATCACGTAGCGCAGGTTAGGACTGATCTCCTGCACCTCTTTGTATCCCTGACCGATACCATCGGCGACCACGGTTTTGCGTTGGCGGGGGTATTTAAACTTCACGCTTTTGGCAAAGAATTCACCTTTATCCTTCTGAAAATAGATTTTCAGGATATCGTTGTTGGCTTCTTGCCGCAGGCTGTAACGATCGATTTCTTCAGGATTAGTAATGCCCAGACTTTTCAGATTGTCATACATAGCGGTACCCTTAAGCTCACTATAACTATTGAATAATTAACGAAAAGCCCTGTTTCTGCCACTCGCAGATGTAAAAAAAGCGGGCTAAGCCCGCTTTTTCAAATCACCGTTAGTCGATGGTGCGCAACAACTCGTTGATACCGACCTTGCCGCGCGTTTTGGCGTCGACTTTTTTCACAATCACCGCACAGTACAGGCTGTACTTACCATCTTTCGACGGCAGGTTGCCGGAAACGACAACCGAGCCCGCCGGAACGCGGCCATAATGAACTTCGCCAGTTTCACGGTCGTAAATACGGGTGCTCTGACCAATATAAACGCCCATTGAAATCACGGAGCCTTCTTCCACGATCACGCCTTCTACCACTTCAGAACGCGCGCCGATGAAGCAGTTGTCTTCGATAATGGTCGGGTTCGCCTGCAGCGGTTCCAGTACGCCACCGATGCCGACGCCGCCGGACAGGTGAACGTTTTTGCCGATCTGCGCGCAGGAACCGACGGTTGCCCAGGTATCGACCATCGTGCCTTCATCAACATAAGCGCCGATGTTGACATAAGACGGCATCAGCACGGTGTTACGGGCGATAAATGCACCCTGACGCACTGCTGCAGGCGGAACCACACGGAAGCCTTCTTTCTGAAAGCGCGCGTCGTCGTAGTTCGCGAATTTCATCGGCACTTTATCGAAGTAGCGGCTTTCCGCGCCGTCGATCACCTGGTTATCGTTGATACGGAAAGAGAGCAGAACCGCTTTCTTCAACCACTGGTGAGTCACCCACTGACCGTCTACCTTTTCTGCCACGCGCAGTACGCCGGAATCCAGCAGAGAAATCACCTGATTCACCGCTTCACGGGTCACGGTATCCACATTGGCCGGAGTAATGTCGGCACGGCGCTCAAAAGCGGTCTCAATAACGTTCTGTAACTGCTGCATTGTTAAACTCTTTCCCTATAAATAAACACACTACCCTTTATCGTTTGGATTGAGGGCCTCTGTCAACCGTTGATGCACTTCCTGCTGAAGCTCATTATTAAGCGCACGCCGGTCCGCTGTGGCGATTATGAATAAATCTTCTACTCGCTCGCCAATGGTTGTAATTCGGGCGCCATGAAGCGAAATTCCGAGATCGGCAAAAATTTGCCCGACCCGCGCCAGCAGCCCGGGCTGATCGAGCGCGATAAGCTCGAGGAACGATTTGCGGTCGGTGTGTGTCGGCAGGAACGTGACCTCGGTATCGACGGTAAAATGGCGCAATTTTGCCGGCTGTCGACGCGGCTGCGGCGGCTGCCAGCTGTGCTGGGTGATTGCCTGTTCCAGTCCAAAGCGGATGGCTTCATGTCGGTCTGACGACAATGGACTGCCGTCCGGTTCCAGTACGATAAAGGTATCCATCGCCATTCCGTCGCGGGTCGTAAAAATCTGCGCATCGTGGACGCTCAGATTACGTCGGTCCAGCTCGGCGCAGACGGCGGCAAACAGATACGGTCTGTCCGGACTCCAGATGAATATTTCCGTCCCGCCGCGCGTCGCCTGCGGGCTGAGCAGAATTAACGGCTCGCTGAGGTTGTGCTGCAACAGATGACGCGCATGCCAGGCCAGCTGATTTGGGCTGTGGCGCACTAAGTAGTTGGCGCGACAGCGCGACCAGATATGGTGCAGCGCCTCTTCATCAATGTTATCCATCCGCAGCAAAGCCAGCGCCTGCAACTGATGATGACGCACGCGCTCGCGCATGTCCGGCGTGTTTTGCATCCCCCGACGCAGCTGTTTTTCCGTGGCGAAGTACAGTTCACGTAGCAGGCTTTGCTTCCAGCTGTTCCACAGCGTTTCGTTGGTGGCGCAAATATCCGCTACCGTCAGGCAGACCAGGAAGCGCAGGCGGTGTTCCGTCTGCACTTCTTCGGCGAACTGCTTAATGACTTCGGGATCCTGAATATCCCGGCGCTGAGCGGTCACCGACATCAGCAGATGCTGGCGAACCAGCCAGGCAATCAGTTGCGTTTCGCGCGAGTTCAGACCATGCAGTTCAGCGAATTTGAGCACGTCTTGCGCACCCAGCACCGAGTGGTCGCCGCCGCGCCCCTTGGCAATATCATGGAACAGCGCGGCGATAAAAATCAGCTCGGGCTGACGCAGACGCGGCCAGAGATCCACGCACAGCGGGTGACGCTGACGGGTCTCTTCTTTGGCAAAACTTTCCAGCTTCAGCATCACGCGAATCGTGTGCTCGTCCACCGTGTAGGCGTGGAACAGGTCAAACTGCATCTGCCCAACAATACGTGACCACTGCGGCATGTAGGCCCACAGCACGCTATGGCGGTGCATTGGGAGCAGACCGCGGCTGACCGCGCCAGGGTGACGCAGCATACTGAGAAACAGCGACCGCGCCTCCGGGATATAGCACAGCGGCTGATTCAGATGGCGGCGCGCATGGCGCAGATGGCGCAGAGTGGTGGAGTAGATCCCGGTGATCGCACTGTTGCGTACCATGGTATAGAACATCCGCAGGATCGCTTCCGGTTCACGGATGAACAGATCGTCCTGACGCAGATCGATTAGCGTGCCGCGCAGTTGAAAGTCGTCATCAATAGGACGCGGTTTCTCGTCGGCGGACAGCGCGAGGATCGCTTCGTCAAACAGTTGCAGCAGCATCTGGTTGAGTTCAGTAACGCGGCGGGTGACGCGGAAATAATCCTTCATCATCTGCTCGACCGGTTCGTTACCTTCGCCGCTGTAGTTCAGGCGTTGAGCGACGCTCAACTGGCGATCGAACAGCAGGCGGTTATCGTAACGACTGACCACTAAATGCAGAGCAAAACGAATACGCCACAGAATGTGCAGGCATTCGTTCAGCTCAGCGCGCTCTGCCTGGGTCAAAAAGCCGAAGCCCACCATCTCGTCGAGCGAGGTGGCGCCAAAATGGCGACGAGCGACCCACTGCAGCGTATGGATATCGCGCAGGCCGCCGGGACTGCTTTTGATATCGGGTTCGAGATTATAGCTGGTACCGTGATAGCGCTGGTGGCGCTGATGCTGCTCTTCCACTTTGGCGGCGTAAAACTTATCGGACGGCCAGAAGCCTTCGCTAAAGATATGCTTTTGCAGCTCCAGAAAAAGGGCCACGTCGCCAATCAACAAACGGGTTTCAATCAGGTTGGTGGCAACAGTCAGGTCCGATAACCCTTCCAACAGGCACTCTTCCAGCGTACGCACGCTGTGTCCGACCTCCAGTTTGACGTCCCATAGCAGCGTCAGCAGTTCGCCGACCTTTTGCGCCTGTTCGTCCGGTAATTTTTTACGGCTCAGGATGAGCAGGTCGATGTCGGAAAGCGGATGCAGCTCACCGCGCCCGTATCCGCCAACGGCGACCAGCGCCAGGTCGGCAATCTGTCCAAAACCGGCGTCGATCCACAGGCGTTGCAGCAACTGGTCGATAAATTCGGTACGGGCTTCAATCAATTGTTCGGCGGAAATCCCACTGTCGAAGGCATCCCCCAACCACTGCTGGAAGGTGTCGATGCGCGTTTTGACTCCGGAGACGGTGAGTTCGTCGCGAGACCAGGTACCCGGATTCTGCGGCTGACCGGGGAGGGTGGGGAGTGCGGTATTCGCGTGCTGTTCAGGAAGTGTATTCATCATGCGCCACCCATTAAAAAAGCCGGATACGGCGAAAGCGCCTTATCCGGCCTACGGAATAGTGCCATTTGTAGGCCTGATAAGCGAGAGCGCCATCAGGCAAAAAAGTTATACGTCGTGCGTGAGTACCGCCGGGATGGTGTCATCCTTGCGTAACGTCAAAATTTCACAGCCGTTTTCGGTTACCACAATAGTATGCTCGTATTGCGCAGACAAGCTTCTGTCTTTGGTTTTGACCGTCCAGCCGTCTTTCATGGTACGGATGCGGTAATCACCGGCGTTCAGCATCGGTTCGATGGTAAAGGTCATGCCCGGCTGCAGTACCACGCCGCCGTCGTCCGCATCATAGTGCAGCACCTGCGGCTCTTCGTGGAAGCCGCGGCCAATACCGTGTCCGCAGTATTCACGTACCACGGAGAAACCTTCGCCTTCCGCATATTTCTGGATTGCCGCGCCGAGGGTGCGCAGGCGGATACCCGGTTTTACCATTCGCAGCGCCAGATACAGGCTTTCCTGCGTGACGCGGCACAGACGCTCGCCCAGAATGGTCGGTTTGCCGACGATAAACATTTTGGAGGTGTCACCGTGGTACTCATCTTTGATGACGGTCACGTCGATGTTGACGATATCGCCGTCTTTCAGATGCTTGGCATCATCCGGAATGCCGTGACACACCACTTCATTAATAGAGATGCAGACGGATTTCGGATAACCGTGATAGCCGAGACAGGCGGAGATCGCGTGCTGCTCGTTGACGATATAGTCATTACAGATACGATCCAGTTCACCCGTGCTGACGCCCGGTTTGATATACGGTTCGATCATCTCCAGCACTTCCGCGGCCAGACGGCCCGCGACGCGCATTTTTTCGATTTCTTCAGGGGTCTTGATTGAGATAGCCATGAATTCTGTCCATCAGTGTCGGTTATTTCGACAATAATTGTGTAAGTGCTGCCAATGGTATCAGCCAGGGGTATACCCTGCCAAATTGAGAATCATTCTGAACTTCGCCTTTCGTGCCACAAGTGCGTTGGCTGCTTAGTGACTCCGCCCCTGCCGGGGCCGCTGCTGGCATCGTTCAATTCAGCACAGACCACCAACAATTATTGGTGTCTGTGGCGTATTTGTGGTATAAAGCGCGCCGGACTTCCGATCTCATTTCGTATACACAGAATAGACGGAAGCGACAAATCTCACTTTGTGTAACAACACACACGTATCGGCACATATTCCGGGGTGCCCTTTGGGGTCGGTAATATGGGATACGTGGAGGCATAACCCCAACTTTTATCTATAGAGGTTTTAATCATGGCAACTGTTTCCATGCGCGACATGCTCAAGGCTGGTGTTCACTTCGGTCACCAGACTCGTTACTGGAACCCGAAAATGAAGCCGTTCATCTTCGGTGCGCGTAACAAAGTTCACATCATCAACCTTGAGAAAACTGTACCGATGTTCAACGACGCTCTGGCTGAACTGAACAAGATTGCTTCTCGTAAAGGTAAAATCCTTTTCGTTGGTACTAAACGCGCTGCAAGCGAAGCGGTGAAAGACGCTGCTAACAGCTGCGACCAGTTCTTCGTGAACCATCGCTGGCTGGGCGGTATGCTGACTAACTGGAAAACCGTTCGTCAGTCCATCAAACGTCTGAAAGACCTGGAAACTCAGTCTCAGGACGGTACTTTCGAAAAGCTGACCAAGAAAGAAGCGCTGATGCGTACTCGTGAGCTTGAGAAACTGGAAAACAGCCTGGGCGGTATCAAAGACATGGGCGGTCTGCCGGACGCTCTGTTCGTTATCGATGCTGACCACGAGCACATTGCTATCAAAGAAGCAAACAACCTGGGTATTCCGGTATTTGCTATCGTTGATACCAACTCTGATCCGGACGGTGTTGACTTCGTTATCCCGGGTAACGACGACGCCATCCGTGCTGTTAGCCTGTACCTGGGCGCTGTCGCTGCAACCGTTCGTGAAGGCCGTTCTCAGGATCTGGCTTCCCAGGCGGAAGAAAGCTTCGTAGAAGCTGAATAATAAGGCACGCTCGTTCGAGCCCCCTTATAAACCAGGTAGTATCACGTTTGGTTAGGGGCCCTTTAGGCCCCTTTTTCACTTTTAAATCTGTGCGGTTTGACGCCGGGCAGATCAAATCTTCCGAGGATTTTAGAATGGCTGAAATTACCGCATCCCTGGTAAAAGAGCTGCGTGAGCGTACTGGCGCAGGCATGATGGATTGCAAAAAAGCACTGACTGAAGCTAATGGCGACATCGAGCTGGCAATCGAAAACATGCGTAAGTCCGGTGCTATCAAAGCAGCGAAAAAAGCAGGCAACGTTGCTGCTGACGGCGTAATCAAAACCAAAATCGATGGCAACATCGCTTTCATTCTGGAAGTTAACTGCCAGACTGACTTCGTTGCTAAAGATGGCGGTTTCCAGGCATTTGCTGACAAAGTCCTGGACGCTGCTGTGGCGGGCAAAATCACTGATGTTGAAGTGCTGAAAGCGCAGTTCGAAGAAGAGCGCGTTGCGCTGGTTGCGAAAATCGGTGAGAACATCAACATCCGTCGTATCGCTTCTCTGGAAGGCGACGTTCTGGGTAGCTATCAGCACGGTGCGCGTATCGGTGTTCTGGTTGCGGCTAAAGGCGCTGACGAAGAGCTGGTTAAACAGCTGGCGATGCACGTTGCTGCAAGCAAGCCTGAATTCGTTAAGCCGGAAGACGTGTCTGCTGAAGTGGTAGAAAAAGAATACCAGGTCCAGTTGGACATCGCGATGCAGTCTGGTAAGCCGAAAGAAATCGCAGAGAAAATGGTTGAAGGCCGCATGAAGAAATTCACAGGCGAAGTTTCTCTGACTGGTCAGCCTTTCGTTATGGAGCCGAGCAAGTCTGTTGGTCAGTTGCTGAAAGAGCACAACGCTGACGTGACTGGCTTCATCCGCTTTGAAGTGGGCGAAGGCATCGAGAAAGTTGAGACTGACTTTGCAGCAGAAGTTGCTGCGATGTCCAAGCAGTCTTAATTGTCGAAAAGGAGCCGCCTGAGGGCGGCTTCTTTTTGTCACCCATCACGCAAAAATCAGTATGGCTCTTATTTCGTTGTACTGAGTAGCGGCATATCATTTGTCGCCAGAATTAACCCCCATTTTTAATCGTCGACAGTCTCAGGAAAGAAACATGGCTACCAATGCAAAACCCGTCTATAAACGCATTCTGCTTAAGTTAAGTGGCGAAGCTCTGCAGGGTTCGGAAGGCTTCGGTATTGACGCAAGCATACTGGATCGTATGGCTCAGGAAATCAAAGAACTGGTTGAACTGGGTATTCAGGTTGGTGTGGTGATTGGTGGCGGTAACTTGTTCCGTGGTGCTGGTCTGGCGAAAGCGGGTATGAACCGCGTTGTGGGCGACCACATGGGCATGCTGGCCACCGTGATGAACGGCCTGGCAATGCGCGATGCGCTTCACCGCGCCTATGTGAACGCCCGCCTGATGTCCGCCATCCCACTTAATGGCGTATGTGACAACTATAGCTGGGCAGAGGCTATCAGCCTGCTGCGCAATAACCGCGTGGTTATCCTTTCTGCGGGTACGGGGAATCCTTTCTTCACCACTGACTCTGCGGCCTGCCTGCGTGGCATTGAAATCGAAGCTGACGTGGTTCTGAAAGCGACGAAAGTTGATGGCGTCTTTACTGCCGATCCGGCGAAAGATCCTTCTGCTACCATGTACGAGCAACTGACTTACAACGAAGTGCTGGATAAAGAACTGAAAGTAATGGATCTGGCCGCGTTCACGCTGGCGCGTGACCATAAGTTGCCGATTCGTGTCTTTAACATGAACAAGCCTGGTGCACTGCGTCGCGTAGTCATGGGTGAAAAAGAAGGCACATTAATTACGGAATAATTCCCGTAACGGCTAAATAGAGGTAAGATTCCGCGTTAATATCGCGGGCTTACCCGCAATATTTTAATCAGGGCTATACTAAGCACACCTCTGCAGGTGTCCTGTCTGGTCTGACTGAGACAAGTTTTCAAGGATTCGTAACGTGATTAGCGATATCAGAAAAGATGCTGAAGTACGCATGGAAAAATGCGTAGAAGCGTTCAAAAACCAAATCAGCAAAATACGCACGGGTCGTGCTTCTCCCAGCCTGCTGGATGGCATTGTCGTGGAATATTACGGCACGCCTACGCCGCTGCGTCAGCTGGCAAGCGTAACGGTAGAAGATTCCCGTACCCTGAAAATCAACGTGTTTGACCGCTCCCTGAGCCCGGCCGTTGAGAAAGCGATTATGGCTTCTGACCTCGGTCTGAACCCGAGCTCTGCGGGCAGCGATATTCGCGTTCCACTGCCTCCGCTGACGGAAGAACGTCGTAAAGATCTGACGAAAATCGTTCGTGGTGAAGCTGAACAGGCGCGTGTTGCCGTACGTAACGTCCGCCGTGACGCAAACGACAAAGTGAAAGCGCTGCTGAAAGACAAAGAGATCAGCGAAGATGACGATCGCCGCTCTCAGGACGACGTACAGAAAATGACTGACGCCGCTATCAAGAAAGTGGATGCGGCGCTGGCAGATAAAGAAGCAGAACTGATGCAGTTCTGATTCTCCTGTACGCTCAAAACGCCGCTCAGAAGATCGTTTAGGATCGGCTGGCGGCGTTTTGCTTTTTAATCTGTCCATACCCTGGATAATTTGCGTCGCAGGAAAGCTAACACACCTGCAACGTGAAGGATGACAGGTATCATTTTGCTGGATGTTTGATGAAGCAATTAACCATTCTGGGCTCGACCGGCTCTATCGGCTGCAGCACGCTGGACGTGGTGCGCCATAATCCTGAGCACTTCCGTGTTATCGCGCTGGTGGCAGGTAAAAATGTCAGTCGTATGGTGGAGCAGTGCCTGGAATTTTCCCCGCGCTATGCCGTGATGGATGATGACGCCAGCGCGCGCCTCCTCAATGCCACGCTGAAACAGCACGGTAGCCAGACGGAAGTCCTGAGCGGACAACAGGCGGCCTGTGATATGGCGGCGCTTGATGAGGTTGATCAGGTGATGGCTGCCATCGTGGGCGCTGCGGGCCTTCTGCCAACACTTGCCGCTATTCGTGCGGGAAAGACCATTCTGCTGGCAAACAAAGAATCTCTGGTGACCTGTGGACGCCTGTTCATGGATGCCGTGAAGCGCAGTAAAGCCCAACTTTTGCCGGTAGACAGCGAACATAACGCTATTTTTCAGAGTATGCCCCAACCCATTCAACACAATCTGGGATACGCTGACCTGGAGCAGAATGGCGTGATGTCCGTTTTGCTTACCGGGTCTGGTGGCCCGTTCCGGGAAACGCCGCTGCATGAGCTGGTGTCGATGACGCCCGATCAGGCATGCCGTCATCCGAACTGGTCGATGGGACGTAAGATCTCCGTCGACTCAGCCACTATGATGAATAAAGGTCTGGAATACATTGAAGCGCGTTGGTTGTTTAACGCCAGTGCACGCCAGATGGAAGTGCTGATTCACCCGCAGTCGGTGATTCACTCGATGGTGCGTTATCAGGACGGCAGCGTTCTGGCGCAATTGGGTGAGCCGGACATGCGCACGCCTATCGCTCATACGATGGCCTGGCCGAATCGCGTAACCTCCGGCGTGAAGCCGCTCGACTTCTGCAAACTCAGTGCGTTGACGTTCAGCGCGCCGGATTACCAACGTTACCCATGCCTGAAGCTGGCGATGGAGGCGTTTGAGCAGGGGCAAGCTGCCACAACCGCGCTGAATGCAGCCAATGAAGTTGTCGTTGCTGCATTTCTTGCTGAAGAAATACGCTTTACCGATATCGCCGATCTCAATTTAGCTGTGCTGGAGCAGATGGATCTGGAGGAACCCCAGAGCGTTGATGACGTACTGAGGGTGGATGCGATTGCGCGAGAAGTCGCCAGAAAACAAGTGATGCGACTCGCAAGCTTAGGATAATCCTTCTACAGGAGATCGTGCTATTTGTTAGCGTTGTGCTTCAGTGATATAGTCTGCGCCACCTGATCGCAGGTATTTGGCTTTTTTGGGTCAGGTAAGCCGTGGTTTGACACGGCTTTTTTGTGTAAAGGCTTCAGTATTCCTGAGTACCGCTAAATCCTTTCAGGGACTATAAACGCGTTATGTTGTCTGCAACTCAACCAGTAAGCGAAAATTTGCCTGCACATGGCTGTCGTCATGTCGCGATCATTATGGATGGCAATGGTCGCTGGGCGAAAAAGCAAGGGAAGATTCGCGCATTTGGGCATAAGGCCGGAGCGAAATCCGTCCGCCGGGCCGTCTCTTTTGCTGCCAACAATGGTATTGATGCGTTAACGCTGTATGCCTTTAGTAGTGAAAACTGGAACCGACCGGCGCAGGAAGTGAGTGCGTTAATGGAGTTATTTGTGTGGGCGCTTGATAGTGAAGTTAAAAGCCTGCATCGCCATAACGTCCGCCTGCGCATTATTGGCGACACCAGTCGATTTAACGCGCGTTTGCAAGAACGTATTCGTAAGTCTGAAGCGATTACCGCCCAGAATACCGGGTTGACGCTGAATATTGCGGCGAATTACGGCGGACGTTGGGATATTGTCCAGGGAGTCAGACAGCTGGCAGAACAGGTGCAGGAAGGTTTACTGCGGCCTGAGCAGATTGATGAAGACATGCTCAATCAACAAATCTGTATGCATGAGCTGGCTCCGGTGGATTTAGTAATTAGGACTGGGGGAGAGCATCGAATAAGTAACTTTTTGCTTTGGCAAATCGCCTATGCCGAACTTTACTTTACAGATGTTCTCTGGCCCGATTTCGATGAACAAGACTTTGAAGGTGCGCTGCATGCCTTTGCTAATCGAGAGCGTCGTTTCGGCGGCACCGAGCCCGGTGATGATAAAGCCTGATGGGGGTCGCTTTTGCTGAAGTATCGCCTGATTTCTGCTTTCGTTTTAATACCCGTGGTCATCGCGGCGCTGTTTCTGTTGCCGCCGGTGGGGTTCGCCATTGTGACGTTGGTTGTTTGTATGCTGGCCGCGTGGGAATGGGGACAGTTAAGCGGTTTTGCCACGCGCACGCAACGCGTCTGGCTGGCGGTGCTGTGCGGGTTGTTGCTCGCACTGATGCTGTTTCTGCTGCCGGAATATCATCATAATATTCATCAGCCGTGGGTCGAGGCCTCGCTGTGGGCGTCGTTGGGCTGGTGGATTGTTGCGTTAGTGCTGGTGTTTTTTTATCCTGGCTCGGCGACTCTCTGGCGCAATTCGAAGACATTACGCATAATTTTTGGCGTGCTGACGATCGTTCCCTTCTTTTGGGGAATGCTGGCGCTGCGTGCCTGGCACTACGACGAGAATCATTACAGTGGCGCAATATGGCTACTCTATGTCATGATCCTGGTCTGGGGAGCGGACTCCGGGGCGTATATGTTTGGCAAACTGTTTGGCAAGCATAAACTGGCACCAAAAGTGTCGCCGGGGAAAACCTGGCAGGGCTTTTTTGGTGGCCTTGCCACGGCAGCTGTCATCTCCTGGGGTTACGGCATGTGGGCGAATCTGGATGTTGCGCCTGTCACCTTATTAATCTGTTCTATTGTCGCCGCGCTGGCCTCCGTGCTGGGCGATCTGACTGAGAGCATGTTTAAGCGTGAAGCGGGAATTAAAGACAGCGGTCATTTGATTCCAGGACACGGTGGTATTCTGGACCGTATTGATAGCCTGACGGCGGCAGTGCCGGTCTTTGCTTGCCTGTTGTTACTGGTATTCAAAACGCTTTAACGGAAGGTTTTATGCTGAGTATTCTCTGGAATCTGGCTGCATTCATTGTCGCACTGGGTGTGCTGATCACCGTGCATGAATTTGGTCATTTCTGGGTTGCCCGGCGCTGCGGTGTCCGTGTTGAGCGCTTTTCCATTGGATTTGGTAAAGCGCTCTGGCGCCGTACCGATCGGTCTGGGACCGAATATGTCATCGCCCTGATCCCTCTGGGCGGCTATGTCAAAATGCTGGATGAGCGCGCGGAACCGGTGATCCCGGAGTTGCGTCACCACGCTTTCAACAATAAAACCGTTGGCCAGCGCGCAGCAATCATTGCAGCCGGTCCGGTTGCCAATTTCCTCTTTGCCATCTTCGCTTACTGGCTGGTGTTTATCATCGGCGTCCCCGGTGTTCGTCCGGTTGTTGGTGAAATAACGCCCAACTCGATTGCCGCCCAGGCGCAAATTATTCCAGGCACGGAACTTAAAGCCGTTGATGGCATCGAAACCCCTGATTGGGATGCAGTGCGTTTACAGTTGGTCGCAAAAATTGGCGATGAACAGACGACAATCAGCGTGGCGCCTTTCGGCAGCAACCAGCGACAGGAAAAAACGCTGGATTTGCGGCAGTGGGCATTTGAGCCTGATAAGGAAGATCCTGTATCTTCTTTAGGGATTCGACCGCGCGGACCGCAGATTGAACCGGTGCTGTCAGAAGTCCAGCCGCAGTCCGCCGCAAGTAAGGCGGGTTTGCAAGCAGGCGACAGGATCGTTAAAGTCGATGGTCAACCGCTAACGCAATGGATGACGTTCGTGACCCTGGTGCGCGATAATCCAGGTCAGCCGTTAGCGCTGGAGATTGAAAGACAGGGGAGCGCCTTGTCTTTAACATTAATTCCGGATTCGAAATCGGGTAATGGGAAGGCAGAAGGTTTTGCCGGCGTTGTGCCGAAAATCATTCCTCTGCCGGATGAGTACAAGACAGTACGCCAGTATGGGCCGTTCAGCGCCATTGCACAGGCCACGGATAAAACGTGGCAGTTGATGAAGCTGACGGTCAGTATGCTGGGAAAATTGATAACCGGTGATGTGAAACTGAACAACCTCAGTGGGCCGATTTCTATCGCTCAGGGGGCTGGGATGTCAGCGGAGTTCGGGGTGATTTATTATCTGATGTTCCTTGCGCTGATTAGCGTGAACTTAGGGATAATCAACCTGTTTCCGTTGCCCGTTCTTGACGGGGGGCATCTGCTGTTCCTGGCGATTGAAAAGCTTAAGGGCGGACCGGTATCCGAGCGGGTTCAAGACTTTAGTTATCGCATTGGCTCGATATTGCTGGTGCTGTTAATGGGGCTTGCACTTTTCAATGATTTCTCTCGGTTGTAAGAGAGATAGTTAGGAAGAACGCATAATAACGATGGCGATGAAAAAGTTGCTCATAGCGTCGCTGCTGTTTAGCAGCGCGACCGTATACGGTGCTGAAGGGTTCGTAGTGAAGGACATTCATTTCGAAGGCCTGCAGCGTGTCGCCGTTGGTGCGGCCCTCCTCAGTATGCCGGTGCGCACAGGCGACACGGTTAATGATGAAGATATCAGTAATACCATTCGCGCACTGTTTGCCACTGGCAACTTTGAGGATGTTCGTGTCCTTCGCGATGGCGATACGCTTCTGGTTCAGGTAAAAGAACGTCCGACTATTGCCAGCATCACCTTCTCCGGTAACAAATCGGTGAAAGATGACATGCTGAAGCAAAACCTCGAGGCTTCTGGCGTGCGTGTTGGCGAATCTCTGGATCGCACCACCATTGCCGATATCGAGAAAGGTCTGGAAGACTTCTACTATAGCGTCGGTAAATACAGTGCCAGTGTGAAAGCGGTTGTCACACCACTGCCGCGCAACCGTGTTGACCTTAAACTGGTGTTCCAGGAAGGGGTATCGGCGAAGATCCAGCAGATCAACATCGTCGGTAACCATGCCTTCAGCACGGATGAACTGATCTCTCACTTCCAGTTGCGTGATGAAGTCCCGTGGTGGAACGTCGTTGGCGATCGCAAATACCAGAAGCAGAAACTGGCGGGTGACCTTGAAACCCTGCGCAGCTACTATCTGGATCGCGGTTACGCACGTTTCAACATCGATTCAACGCAGGTCAGCCTGACCCCGGATAAGAAAGGGATCTACATTACCGTGAACATCACGGAAGGCGAGCAGTATAAGCTTTCTGGCGTTCAGGTAACGGGGAACCTGGCGGGGCACTCAGCGGAGATAGAAAGCCTGACGAAAATTGAGCCGGGCGAACTCTATAACGGCACCAAAGTGACCAAAATGGAAGATGATATTAAAAAGCTTCTGGGTCGCTATGGCTATGCTTATCCGCGCGTTCAGTCACAGCCTGAAATCAACGACGCTGACAAAACCGTTAAACTGCGCGTAAACGTCGATGCGGGTAACCGTTTCTACGTGCGTAAGATCCGTTTTGAAGGTAACGATACGTCCAAAGATGCCGTCCTGCGTCGCGAAATGCGTCAGATGGAAGGGGCATGGCTGGGCAGCGATATGGTTGATCAGGGTAAAGAGCGTCTGAACCGTCTGGGTTACTTTGAAACGGTCGACACCGACACGCAGCGTGTTCCGGGCAGCCCGGACCAGGTTGATGTGGTCTATAAGGTGAAAGAGCGTAACACCGGTAGCTTCAACTTCGGTGTCGGTTACGGTACGGAAAGCGGCGTAAGCTTCCAGGCGGGTGTTCAGCAGGATAACTGGCTGGGTACGGGTTACGCGGTGGGGATTAACGGTACCAAGAACGATTACCAGACCTACAGTGAACTCTCCGTTACCAACCCGTACTTCACCGTTGATGGTGTGAGCCTGGGCGGTCGTATCTTCTATAACGACTTCGATGCGAACGATGCGGATCTGTCTGACTATACCAACAAAAGTTATGGTACAGACGTCACGCTGGGCTTCCCGGTCAACGAATACAACACGTTGCGTGCTGGCTTAGGGTATGTGCATAACTCCCTGTCTAACATGCAGCCGCAGGTCGCGATGTGGCGTTATTTGAACTCCGTGGGTGAATACCCGGATAACTCGAATGACCGTAACTCTTACAGTGCCAACGACTTCACCTTCAACTATGGTTGGACGTATAACAAGCTTGACCGTGGCTTCTTCCCGACGGAAGGGACCCGCGTCAACCTGAACGGTAAGGTGACCATTCCTGGCTCTGATAACGAGTTCTACAAAGCGACGCTGGATACCGCGACCTACGTACCGATCGACGACGATCACAAGTGGGTGGTCCTCGGTCGTACCCGTTGGGGCTACGGGGATGGAATCGGCGGTAAAGAGATGCCGTTCTATGAGAACTTCTATGCCGGTGGCTCCAGCACCGTGCGTGGCTTCCAGTCCAACACCATTGGTCCGAAAGCGGTCTATTTCCCATCCAGCAGTCGTCATGATGGCGATAGCGACTACAATAACGAATGTGAGAGCACTCAGTCAGCGCCGTGTAAATCGGATGATGCAGTGGGCGGTAACGCCATGGCTGTCGCCAGCCTGGAATTCATTACCCCAACACCGTTCATCAGCGATAAATACGCGAACTCGGTGCGTACCTCGTTCTTCTGGGATATGGGTACTGTCTGGGATACTAACTGGGATTCAAGTGCATATGCCGGTTATCCAGACTACAGTGATCCGAGCAATATCCGTATGTCTGCTGGTATCGCATTACAATGGATGTCCCCATTGGGGCCGTTGGTCTTCTCCTACGCCCAGCCGTTTAAGGATTACGATGGAGACAAAAAAGAGCAGTTCCAGTTTAACATTGGTAAAACCTGGTAATTGTTCTTCGCAAAGGAATGTAATGGTAGTGTAGCGATGACTTTAGGCGATCTTGCATGGGATCGCCTGGCCACGCAAAGAACTGTACCTTCGGGTGCAAATGGGATGGTAAGGAGTTTATTGTGAAAAAGTGGTTATTAGCGGCAGGTCTCGGTTTAGCAATGGTTACGTCTGCACAGGCTGCTGACAAAATTGCAATCGTCAACATGGGTAGCCTGTTCCAGCAGGTTGCGCAGAAGACCGGTGTTTCCAACACGTTGGAAAATGAGTTTAAAGGCCGCGCGAGCGAACTGCAGCGTATGGAATCCGATCTGCAATCTAAAATGCAGCGTCTGCAGTCCATGAAAGCGGGGAGCGATCGTACTAAGCTGGAAAAAGACGTGATGGCTCAGCGCCAGACCTTCTCTCAGAAAGCGCAGGCTTTTGAGCAGGATCGTGCACGTCGTTCCAACGAAGAACGTGGCAAACTGGTTACCCGTATCCAGACTGCTGTGAAATCTGTTGCCAGCAGCCAGAGCATCGATCTGGTCGTTGACGCGAACACCGTTGCTTACAACAGCAGCGACGTAAAAGACATCACTGCTGACGTACTGAAACAGGTTAAATAAGTAATGCCTTCAATTCGACTGGCTGATTTAGCAGAGCAGTTGGATGCAGAATTACACGGTGATGGCGATCTCGTCATCACCGGCGTTGCGTCCATGCAATCTGCGCAAACGGGTCACATCACGTTCATGGTGAATCCGAAATACCGTGAGCACCTGGCCTTATGCCAGGCGTCTGCCGTTGTCATGACGCAGGACGATCTTCCTTTTGCTAAGAGTGCTGCGCTGGTAGTGAAGAATCCCTACCTGACGTACGCGCGAATGGCGCAAATTTTAGATACCACGCCGCAGCCGGCACAGAACATTGCACCGAGTGCAGTGGTTGATGCGACGGCAACGCTGGGTAGCAATGTTTCAATTGGCGCGAATGCGGTGATTGAATCTGGCGTGGAGCTTGGCGATAACGTGGTTATCGGCGCGGGCTGCTTCGTCGGAAAAAATACGAAAATTGGGGCCGGTTCGCGCCTGTGGGCGAATGTATCGGTTTACCACGACATTCAGATCGGTGAGAATTGCCTGATCCAGTCCAGTACGGTCATTGGTGCTGACGGTTTTGGCTATGCCAACGATCGTGGCAATTGGGTGAAGATCCCGCAGTTAGGTCGCGTCATTATTGGCGATCGTGTGGAGATCGGCGCTTGTACTACCATCGACCGCGGTGCACTGGATGATACGGTGATCGGCAATGGGGTTATCATTGATAACCAGTGTCAGATTGCACATAACGTTGTGATTGGCGACAATACGGCGGTTGCCGGGGGCGTCATCATGGCGGGCAGCCTGAAGATTGGCCGTTACTGCATGATCGGCGGTGCCAGCGTAATCAACGGGCATATGGAAATATGCGACAAGGTTACCGTGACGGGCATGGGGATGGTGATGCGTCCCATCACTGAACCTGGCGTCTATTCCTCAGGCATTCCGCTGCAACCTAACAAAGTATGGCGTAAGACAGCCGCACTGGTGATGAATATTGATGATATGAGCAAGCGCCTCAAAGCCATTGAGCGCAAGGTTAATCAACAAGACTAAACTCTCACCCGGTCACACATACTTTACGGCCTGTCGGCATTCATACGATTGCGGCAGGCCGTGTTATTATTGGCTTTTAGTATATTTGGACAGGAAGAGTATTTTGACTACTAACACTCATACTCTGCATATTGAAGAGATTTTAGAACTTCTGCCGCACCGTTTTCCGTTTTTACTGGTTGACCGCGTGCTGGACTTTGAAGAAGGTCGTTTTCTGCGCGCAGTGAAAAATGTCTCCGTTAACGAGCCGTTTTTCCAGGGCCATTTCCCGGGTAAACCTATTTTCCCAGGCGTGCTGATTCTGGAAGCAATGGCACAGGCTACGGGTATTCTTGCGTTTAAAAGCGTAGGGAAACTGGAGCCAGGAGAACTCTACTATTTCGCGGGTATCGATGAAGCACGCTTTAAGCGTCCCGTAGTGCCAGGCGATCAGATGATCATGGAAGTCACTTTCGAGAAAACGCGCCGTGGCCTGACCCGCTTTAAAGGGGTTGCGCTGGTTGACGGTAAAGTAGTTTGCGAAGCAACGATGATGTGCGCTCGTAGTCGGGAGGCCTGATACGTGATTGATAAATCCGCCTTTATTCATCCAACCGCCATTGTGGAAGAAGGCGCCTCACTCGGCGCTAACGTTCACATTGGTCCTTTTTGCCTCGTTGGACCCCATGTTGAAATTGGTGAAGGTACCGTACTGAAGTCTCACGTTGTCGTGAATGGTCATACTAAAATTGGCCGCGATAACGAGATATATCAGTTCGCCTCCATCGGTGAAGTGAACCAGGATCTGAAATATGCGGGTGAACCGACCCGTGTGGAAATTGGCGATCGTAACCGCATTCGTGAAAGCGTTACCATTCATCGTGGTACAGTACAGGGCGGTGGATTGACGAAGGTGGGCAGCGATAACTTACTGATGATTAATGCCCACGTGGCACACGATTGCACAATAGGGGATCGCTGTATTCTGGCAAATAACGCCACGCTTGCGGGTCACGTTTCGCTGGATGATTACGTCATCATCGGTGGCATGACCGCAGTGCATCAGTTCTGCATTATTGGTGCACACGTGATGGTCGGTGGCTGTTCTGGCGTTGCTCAGGACGTTCCGCCGTACGTTATTGCTCAGGGCAACCACGCGACGCCGTTTGGCGTCAACATCGAAGGGTTGAAGCGTCGCGGATTTACCCGCGAAGCGATCACCGCTATCCGCAATGCTTACAAAGCGTTGTACCGTAGCGGCAAAACCCTGGAAGAAGTGAAACCGGAAATCGCTGAACTGGCGAAGCAGTATCCGGAAGTTCAGGCGTTCAGCGATTTCTTTGCCCGCTCAACGCGCGGACTGATTCGTTAATGGCTGAACAGCGCCCCTTAACGATTGCCCTGGTCGCCGGAGAAACCTCCGGCGATATTCTTGGTGCTGGCTTAATCCGGGCGCTGAAAGCGCGCGTACCTGATGCGCGTTTTGTCGGCGTCGCCGGCCCGCGCATGCAGGCTGAAGGCTGTGAAGCCTGGTATGAAATGGAAGAACTGGCGGTGATGGGCATTGTGGAAGTGCTTGGACGCCTGCGTCGTCTGCTGTATATCCGCGCCGATCTGACCCGTCGATTCACCGAGTTGCAGCCCGATGTTTTCGTCGGTATCGATGCACCCGATTTCAATATCACTCTCGAAGGGAATTTGAAAAAACAGGGCATCAAAACGATTCATTACGTCAGTCCGTCCGTCTGGGCGTGGCGACAGAAACGCGTTTTCAAAATAGGCAGATCCACCAACATGGTTCTGGCTTTTCTGCCTTTCGAAAAAGCGTTTTACGACAAGTTTAATGTACCGTGCCGTTTTATCGGTCACACGATGGCGGATGCCATGCCGCTGGACCCGGATAAAAACGCGGCGCGGGATGTGCTGGGTATTTCCCATGATGCCCACTGCCTGGCGTTATTGCCTGGTAGCCGTGGTGCAGAAGTCGAAATGTTGAGTGCCGATTTTTTAAAAACAGCACAACTGTTGCGACAGACATACCCTGACCTTGAAGTCGTGGTGCCATTGGTCAATGCCAAACGCCGCGAACAGTTTGAACGCATCAAGGCTGAGGTTGCACCCGATCTTCATGTTCACCTGCTGGATGGGATGGGACGCGAAGCGATGGTCGCCAGTGATGCAGCATTGCTGGCATCGGGCACCGCCGCGCTTGAGTGCATGCTGGCGAAATGCCCGATGGTAGTGGGATATCGCATGAAGCCCTTTACGTTCTGGCTGGCGAAGCGACTGGTGAAGACTGATTATGTCTCGCTGCCAAACCTGCTGGCGGGAAGGGAACTGGTGAAAGAGCTATTGCAGGAAGAGTGTGAGCCACAAAAGCTGGCTGAGGCGCTCCTCCCCTTGTTGGCCAACGGTAAAACCAGCCATGCGATGCATGATACTTTTCGCGAACTGCATCAGCAGATCCGCTGTAACGCCGATGAGCAGGCGGCGGATGCGGTCCTGGAGTTAGTACAATGATCGAATTTGTTTATCCGCACACGCAGTTAGTGGCGGGTGTGGATGAAGTCGGACGCGGTCCATTGGTCGGCGCGGTCGTCACTGCTGCCGTGATCCTCGACCCGGCGCGCCCGATTGTGGGTCTTAACGATTCCAAAAAATTATCTGAAAAGCGCCGTCTGGCGCTGTATGACGAAATCAAAGAAAAAGCGTTGAGCTGGAGCCTCGGTCGTGCAGAACCACACGAAATCGATGAGCTGAATATTCTCCACGCCACCATGCTGGCTATGCAGCGAGCGGTGGCGGGGTTACATATTGCGCCGGAATATGTGCTGATCGATGGCAATCGCTGTCCGGCATTGCCTGTGCCATCCCTGGCGGTGGTGAAGGGCGACAGTCGGGTGGCGGAAATCAGCGCCGCGTCTATTCTTGCAAAAGTCACGCGTGACGCCGAAATGGCCGAGCTGGATATCGTTTTCCCGCAATATGGTTTTGCCCAACACAAAGGGTATCCAACCGCTTTCCATCTGGAAAAACTGGCTGAACATGGCGCAACGGAGCATCACCGACGTAGTTTTGCTCCCGTTAAACGCGCACTGGGACTCGCGTCCTGATTCTTGTGTTGAAGGAATCTGAAGATGTCTGAACCTCGTTTCGTCCACCTGCGGGTGCACAGCGACTATTCCATGATCGATGGGCTGGCGAAAACCGGGCCGCTGGTGAAAAAGGCGGCCGCGTTAGGCATGCCTGCACTGGCGATCACCGATTTTACGAACCTCTGTGGTCTGGTGAAGTTCTACGGAGCGGGTCATGGCGCAGGGATTAAACCCATTGTTGGCGCTGACTTCCATGTTCAGAGTGAGCAGATGGGCGATGAACTCACGCATCTGACGGTACTCGCCGCGAATAACACCGGTTATCAAAATCTCACCCTGCTGATCTCCAAAGCCTATCAGCGCGGTTATGGTGCGGCGGGGCCGATCATCGACCGCGACTGGCTGATCGAGCTGAAAGAAGGGTTGATCCTGCTCTCCGGCGGCCGAATGGGTGACGTCGGGCGTAGCCTGCTGCGCGGCAATAGCGCGCTGGTGGAAGAGTGTGTCGCTTTCTACGAAGAGCACTTCCCGGACTGTTACTTCCTTGAGCTGATCCGTACCGGTCGACCGGATGAAGAGACCTATCTGCATGCGGCCGTTAAGTTGGCGGAATCGCGGGGGTTGCCGGTGGTGGCCACCAACGACGTGCGCTTTATCAACAGTGAAGACTTTGACGCGCATGAAATCCGCGTCGCCATTCACGATGGCTTTACACTCGACGATCCCAAGCGTCCGCGCAACTATTCGGCGCAGCAGTATATGCGCTCGGAAGAGGAGATGTGCGAGCTCTTCTCCGACATTCCGGAAGCGCTGGAAAACACCGTCGAAATTGCCAAACGCTGCAACGTAACGGTGCGTCTGGGCGAATACTTCCTGCCGCAGTTCCCGACCGGCGATATGACCACGGAAGATTTCCTGGTACAGAAATCGAAAGAGGGTCTGGAAGAGCGTCTGGAATTCTTGTTCCCGGATGAAGCCGAGCGGAAAGAGAAACGTCCGCCGTACGATGAACGCCTGGACATTGAGCTACAGGTGATCAACCAGATGGGGTTCCCAGGCTACTTCCTCATCGTGATGGAGTTTATCCAGTGGTCGAAAGACAACGGCGTGCCGGTAGGCCCTGGCCGTGGTTCCGGTGCGGGATCGCTGGTGGCCTATGCGCTGAAAATCACCGACCTCGATCCGCTGGAATTTGACCTGCTGTTCGAACGTTTCCTTAACCCGGAACGTGTCTCCATGCCTGACTTCGACGTTGACTTCTGTATGGAGAAACGCGACCAGGTGATTGAACACGTTGCGGACATGTACGGTCGTGATGCGGTATCGCAGATAATTACCTTCGGTACGATGGCGGCGAAAGCGGTTATTCGCGACGTGGGCCGTGTACTGGGCCATCCGTATGGTTTTGTCGACAGGATTTCGAAGCTGGTACCGCCTGATCCTGGGATGACGCTGGCGAAAGCCTTCGAAGCTGAACCGCAACTGCCAGAAATTTACGAGGCAGATGAAGAAGTTAAAGCGCTGATCGACATGGCGCGTAAGCTGGAAGGCGTGACCCGTAACGCCGGTAAACATGCCGGTGGGGTGGTTATCGCACCGACGAAAATCACCGATTTTGCGCCGCTGTACTGTGATGAACAGGGGCTGCATCCGGTTACCCAGTTTGATAAAAACGATGTGGAATATGCCGGCCTCGTGAAGTTCGACTTCCTCGGCCTGCGTACGCTCACCATCATCAACTGGGCGCTGGAGATGATCAACGCCCGCCGCGAGAAGCACGGCGAGCCGCCGCTGGATATTGCCGCTATCCCGCTGGACGACAAGAAAAGTTTCGATATGCTGCAACGCTCGGAAACTACGGCGGTCTTCCAGCTTGAATCCCGCGGCATGAAAGACCTGATTAAGCGTCTGCAGCCTGACTGCTTCGAAGATATGATAGCCCTGGTGGCCTTGTTCCGTCCGGGGCCGTTGCAGTCCGGGATGGTGGATAACTTCATCGACCGTAAGCACGGGCGTGAAGAGATTTCCTATCCTGACGTGCAGTGGCAACACGAAAGCCTGAAACCGGTACTGGAGCCGACCTACGGCATCATCCTGTATCAGGAACAGGTCATGCAGATTGCTCAGGTGCTCTCTGGCTATACCCTTGGCGGCGCGGACATGCTGCGTCGTGCGATGGGTAAGAAAAAGCCGGAAGAGATGGCCAAGCAGCGCGGCACCTTCGAAGAAGGGGCGATAAAGAACGGCGTTGACGGCGAACTGGCAATGAAAATCTTCGACCTGGTGGAGAAATTCGCCGGGTACGGATTTAACAAATCGCACTCTGCTGCCTACGCGCTGGTCTCTTACCAGACGCTGTGGCTGAAAGCACACTATCCTGCCGAGTTTATGGCGGCGGTCATGACCGCTGATATGGACAACACCGAGAAGGTGGTTGGACTGGTGGACGAATGCTGGCGCATGGGGCTGAAGATCCTGCCGCCCGATATCAACTCCGGGCTGTATCACTTCCACGTCAACGACGACGGCGAGATTGTTTACGGTATCGGCGCGATCAAAGGCGTGGGGGAAGGTCCGATCGAGGCGATCATTGAGGCGCGTAACAACGGCGGCTACTTCCGCGAGTTGTTCGATCTTTGCGCGCGCACCGATACCAAAAAGCTCAACCGTCGGGTGCTGGAAAAACTGATCATGTCCGGGGCGTTTGACAGGCTGGGGCCGCATCGCGCCGCACTGATGAACTCGCTGGGCGATGCGCTGAAAGCCGCCGACCAGCACGCGAAAGCGGAAGCGATTGGCCAGGCGGATATGTTCGGTGTGCTGGCAGAAGAGCCGGAGCAAATTGAACAGTCCTACGCCAGCTGCCAGCCGTGGCCGGAACAGGTGGTGTTAGATGGGGAACGTGAAACGTTGGGGCTGTACCTGACGGGTCACCCTATCAATCAGTATTTGAAAGAAATTGAGCGCTATGTCGGAGGCTACCGGCTGAAAGACATGCATCCGACAGAACGTGGTAAAGTGACCACGGCTGCGGGGCTCGTCATTGCCGCAAGGGTTATGGTCACCAAGCGCGGCAATCGTATCGGCATCTGTACGCTGGATGACCGTTCCGGACGTCTGGAGGTGATGTTATTTACCGACGCCCTGGATAAATACCAGCAATTGCTGGAAAAAGACCGCATACTTATCGTCAGCGGACAGGTCAGCTTTGATGACTTCAGCGGGGGGCTTAAAATGACCGCCCGCGAAGTGATGGATATTGACGAAGCCCGGGAAAAATATGCTCGCGGGCTTGCTATCTCGCTGACGGACAGGCAAATTGATGACCAGCTTTTAAACCGACTCCGTCAGTCTCTGGAACCCCACCGCTCGGGGACAATTCCAGTACATCTCTACTATCAGAGGGCGGATGCACGTGCGCGGTTGCGTTTTGGCGCAACGTGGCGTGTCTCTCCGAGCGATCGTTTGCTAAACGATCTCCGTGGCCTCATTGGTTCGGAGCAGGTGGAACTGGAGTTTGACTAATACAGGAATACTATGAGTCTGAATTTCCTTGATTTTGAACAGCCGATTGCAGAGCTGGAAGCAAAAATCGATTCTCTGACTGCGGTGAGCCGTCAGGACGAGAAACTGGATATTAACATCGATGAAGAAGTGCATCGCCTGCGTGAAAAGAGCGTAGAGCTGACGCGCAAAATCTTCGCCGATCTTGGCGCATGGCAGGTTGCCCAACTGGCACGCCATCCGCAGCGTCCTTACACCCTGGATTATGTTCGCCTGGCGTTTGATGAATTTGACGAACTGGCGGGCGATCGCGCCTATGCCGACGATAAAGCTATCGTCGGCGGCATCGCGCGTCTGGACGGTCGTCCGGTGATGATCATTGGTCATCAGAAAGGCCGCGAGACCAAAGAAAAAATCCGTCGTAACTTTGGTATGCCGGCGCCGGAAGGCTATCGTAAAGCGCTGCGTCTGATGGAAATGGCCGAGCGTTTCCACATGCCGATCATTACCTTTATCGACACGCCGGGTGCCTATCCAGGCGTCGGTGCGGAAGAGCGCGGTCAGTCTGAAGCTATCGCACGAAACCTGCGTGAAATGTCACGTCTGAGCGTTCCGGTTATCTGCACCGTGATCGGTGAAGGGGGATCCGGTGGCGCGCTGGCAATCGGCGTGGGTGACAAAGTGAATATGCTGCAATACAGCACCTATTCCGTGATCTCCCCGGAAGGCTGTGCGTCCATTCTGTGGAAAAGCGCGGACAAAGCGCCGTTGGCCGCTGAAGCAATGGGTATCGTCGCTCCGCGTCTGAAAGAGCTGAAGCTGATTGATTCCATCATCCCTGAACCACTGGGCGGTGCGCACCGCAACCCGGAAGTGATGGCGGCTTCGCTGAAAGCGCAACTGCTGGCCGATCTTGCCGATCTCGATGTACTGAGCACCGAAGATTTGAAAAACCGTCGCTATCAGCGTCTGATGAGCTACGGTTACGCATAAACGTTGACCATTCCGAAAAGGGCCACAAATTGTGGCCCTTTTTTTTACCTGTGGTTTGAACCCGCTATGATTAGCGTAGGTTTTTCCAGGAGGAACGCATGAACATCATCGCCATCATGGGGCCGCACGGGGTTTTTTATAAAGATGAGCCCATCAAGGAGCTTGAGCGTGCGCTGCAATCACAGGGATTTCAGATAATCTGGCCACAGAACAGCGTCGACCTGCTGAAATTTATCGAACACAACCCGCGCATCTGCGGGGTAATTTTTGACTGGGATGAGTACAGTCTCGATCTGTGCAGCGAGATTAACCAGCTTAATGAGTATTTACCGCTGTATGCGTTTATCAACACGCATTCAACCATGGACGTCAGCGTTCACGATATGCGCATGGCGTTATGGTTTTTTGAGTATGCGCTGGGGCAGGCGGAAGATATTGCGACGCGCATTCGCCAGTACACCAACGAGTACCTCGACAATATCACGCCGCCCTTCACCAGGGCGCTGTTCACTTACGTGAAAGAGGGGAAGTACACCTTCTGTACGCCGGGGCACATGGCTGGAACGGCCTATCAAAAAAGCCCGGTTGGCTGCTTGTTCTATGACTTTTTCGGCGGCAATACCCTAAAAGCAGATGTGTCGATATCGGTCACTGAGCTGGGTTCGTTACTCGACCACACCGGACCGCATCTGGAGGCCGAAGAGTACATTGCCAGAACCTTCGGTGCAGAGCAGAGTTACATGGTGACCAACGGCACCTCTACCTCAAACAAAATTGTGGGGATGTACGCCGCGCCGACCGGCAGTACGCTGCTGATTGACCGCAACTGCCATAAGTCGCTGGCGCATTTGTTGATGATGAGCGACGTGGTCCCAATCTGGCTGAAACCGACGCGTAACGCGCTCGGCATTCTGGGCGGCATTCCTAAGCGCGAGTTTACGCACGAGAGTATTGCGAGCAAAGTTGCCGCCACGACCCAGGCACAGTGGCCGGTTCATGCCGTGATAACCAACTCAACCTATGACGGACTGCTGTATAACACCAACTGGATCAAACAGACGCTGGATGTTCCCTCTATCCACTTCGATTCTGCCTGGGTGCCGTATACCCACTTCCATCCCATTTATCAGGGGAAAAGCGGGATGAGCGGTGAGCGAGTGCCTGGCAAGGTGATTTTTGAGACGCAATCCACTCACAAAATGCTGGCGGCGTTGTCGCAGGCGTCGCTTATCCATATTAAAGGGGAATATGACGAAGAGACCTTCAACGAAGCCTTTATGATGCACACCTCTACCTCACCGAGCTATCCCATTGTTGCCTCCATCGAAACGGCGGCGGCGATGTTGCGTGGAAATTCGGGTCGGCGGTTAATCAACCGCTCGGTAGAGCGTGCGCTGCATTTTCGCAAAGAGGTACAGCGGTTGCGTGAAGAGTCTGATGGTTGGTTCTTTGATATCTGGCAGCCAGAAGAGGTTGATGAAGCGGCGTGCTGGCCGGTTGCGCCAGGTGAAGACTGGCACGGATTTACCGATGCCGACGACGACCATATGTTCCTCGACCCGGTAAAAGTGACTATCCTGACTCCCGGTATGGATGAGCAGGGGAAGATGAGTGACGAAGGGATCCCCGCCGCGCTGGTGGCAAAATTCCTCGATGAGCGCGGCGTGGTAGTGGAGAAAACCGGCCCGTACAACCTGCTGTTTCTCTTTAGCATCGGGATTGATAAAACCCGGGCGATGGGGTTGTTGCGTGGCCTGACCGAATTTAAACGCTCTTACGATCTCAATTTGCGTGTGAAGAATATGCTGCCGGATCTGTATGCGGAAGATCCTGATTTTTATCGTCACATGCGTATCCAGGATCTGGCGCAAGGGATCCATAAGCTCATTCGCCAGCACGATCTTTCCGGACTGATGTTGCGAGCGTTTGATACGCTGCCGGAAATGATCATGACGCCGCATCAGGCCTGGCAACGGCAGATCAAAGGCGAAGTCGAAACGGTGACTCTCGATCAGCTGGTGGGACGTGTGTCAGCGAATATGATCCTGCCGTATCCCCCTGGCGTTCCGCTGCTGATGCCGGGAGAAATGATCACCGAGCAGAGTCGCGCAGTGCTCGATTTCCTGTTGATGCTCTGTTCCGTCGGCCACCACTATCCGGGCTTTGAAACGGATATTCACGGGGCGAAGCAGGATGACGATGGCGTATACCACGTACGAGTCTTAAAAACAGCATGACAGCTTGCCTTCCGCGCCCTCTGGCGGGTAACGTGCTGATGATAAATAAAGGAGATGAAGACACTATGCTGGGATTAAAACAGGTTCACCATATTGCGATTATTGCGACAGACTATGCCGCGAGTAAGTCCTTCTATTGCGATATTCTGGGGTTTACGCTGATGAGCGAAGCCTATCGCGAAGAACGAGACTCGTGGAAGGGTGATCTGGCGCTAAACGGACAATATGTGATTGAGCTTTTTTCATTTCCTTTCCCGCCAGCACGTCCAGGTCGCCCGGAAGCCTGCGGATTGCGCCATCTGGCGTTCAGCGTGGATGACCTGGATAACGCGGTTGCGCATCTGAAGGAAAATCACGTCAGTTGCGAAGCCATCCGCATCGATCCCTTCACCAACAAGCGCTTCACCTTTTTTAAAGACCCGGATGGCCTGCCGCTCGAACTGTATGAGCAGTAAGACTTGTTATTGCGGCGATTGCCCGGTAACGTGCCGGGCAACGTCACTGTAAATAACCGCTATGACAACACTCACGCTGAACACTTCGCTTTTCACCTCCCGACAGATACTGGTCGCTTTTAGCGGCGGTCTGGACTCTACCGTGCTCCTGCACCAACTGGTGCAATGGCGGGCGCAGCAACCGACGCTCTCACTTCGCGCAATTCACATCCATCATGGGTTAAACGTTCACGCCGATGCGTGGGTGGCGCATTGTGAAGCCGTCTGTGCGCAATGGCAGGTACCGCTGGTGGTGGAGCGGGTAACGCTGGCGGACGCGGGACTGGGGATTGAAGCTCATGCCCGACAGGCGCGGTATCAGGCGTTTGCCGACGCGTTGTTGCCCGGTGAAGTGCTGGCGACCGCCCAGCATCTTGACGATCAGTGTGAAACTTTTTTACTGGCGCTCAAACGCGGCAGCGGCCCGGCGGGGCTGTCTGCGATGGCGGAGATTTCTGCGTTTGCCGGCACGCAACTCATCCGTCCGCTGCTGACGCAAACCCGTGCGGCGTTGGAGCAATGGGCAAGGCAATATCAGCTTCGCTGGATTGAAGATGAAAGCAATCAGGATGACGCCTACGATCGCAACTTCCTGCGTTTGCAGGTTCTGCCGCTTCTGCAACAGCGCTGGCCGCATTTCGCTGATGCCACAGCGCGCAGCGCCGCGCTGTGCGCCGAGCAGGAGAGTCTGCTGGATGAACTGCTTGCCGATGAACTGTCTGGTTGCACCACGGCAAACGGAACGCTGGTGCTTACGCCACTCATGGCAATGAGCCGTGTCCGGCGTGCAGCGCTGCTTCGCCGCTGGCTGGCTGCGCAAAATGCGCCAATGCCTTCACGCGATGGACTTGACCGTCTCTGGCAGGAGGTGGCGCTGGCGCGTGAAGATGCTTCACCGTGTCTGCGCTTTGGCGACTATGAAGTGCGACGTTATCAGGGGCAACTGTGGTGGATTAAATCTGCTGTCGGGCAGAGTGAGACCATACTGCCCTGGCCTTGCTGGCAGATGCCGCTCACGCTGCCTGCCGGTCTGGGCTATCTCCGGCTACAACCGGGTGGCGAATTGCGCATGCCCCGCGAGGATGAATGCGTCAGCATCCGTTTTAAAGCATCCGGAATGCTGCATATTGTTGGCCGCAACGGTGGGCGTAAGTTAAAGAAAATCTGGCAGGAGCTGAATGTGCCTTCCTGGCGACGAGATACCACGCCGTTGCTGTTTTACGGTGAAACGCTGATTGCGGCCGCTGGGGTATTTGTCACGCGTGAGGGGCTTACAGAGGGGGAATCAGGGGTGAAATTGGTGTGGGATAAGAGCATCTGAAATGCCTGATGACGCTGCGCTTATCAGGCCTACGTATCGCATGGCGCGTAGGCCGGATAAGGTGCTTGCACCGCCATCCGGCAACACATATTCAGGATTCGCTAACCACCACGGTACCGATTTCCGGATGGCTGAAGCTGACAATTTTATCGAGACGAAGCTCGCGCGTTTCACCCGCAACCTCGGTGATCAGATATTCCACGTTTTTCCGCGAAACCAGATCGTTGGCTTTCGCCTGCAAAACTTCACCATCTTTCAGTTCCAGCGTCAGTAATAAATGATGCTGGCAGGCGAGCTCGAGGTTGTCGTAGTCATCACAGTTGATGGGTTGGTATGTATCATTCATTGACATAATCGCTCACCAGTAAGTTCGCCGCAGCATAGGCCGCCTTTTCCCTGACCGACTCTGAAAGGGCACTGTCTGCCGCGATTTCATTAAGCACCTTCAATACGCAACCCAGCGCATCCGGGATATACCCTAAGTCTCCGCTGGCGATTTCCGCATACCGCTTGCGTATTAACTCACAATATTTTTCCACATGCCCTCCTGTCAGCATTCTGACTTAACCGTGGATGCAAGTCTAAGCCTACGAAGATAAACTCTGTTTAGCAAGGTGACTATACCACAGCCATTCGCGCAATATCAGCGCCTTGATAGATGATCCTCTGACAGCCTTTTGGCTTCATTTTCGCTACAATGATCGCCTGATTCGAAAGGAGTTTTTCCATGGCGCTTAAAGCGACAATTTATAAAGCCGTTGTTAACGTGGCGGACCTTGACCGTAACCAGTTTCTTGATGCGGCGTTGACGCTGGCGCGTCACCCCTCTGAAACCCAGGAGCGCATGATGCTGCGTCTGCTGGCGTGGATTAAGTATGCGGATGAGCGTCTCCAGTTTACGCGTGGCTTAAGCGCGGAGGATGAGCCGGAAGCATGGTTGCGTAACGATCATCTGGGTATCGACCTGTGGGTCGAGCTGGGATTGCCGGATGAAAGGCGTATTAAGAAGGCGTGCACGCAGGCCGCCGACGTGGCGCTGTTTGCCTATAACAGTCGGGCAGCGCAGATCTGGTGGCAGCAAAACCAGAGTAAATGCGCGCAGTTTTCGAATCTCACGGTCTGGTATCTGGATGATGAACAACTGGCCCAGCTCAGCGCCTTTGCGAACCGTACCATGACACTACAGGCGACGATTCAGGATGGTGCTATCTGGCTGTCTGATTCTCAGAATAATCTGGAAATTCATCTGACGTCGTGGCATCAGCCGGCATGATCGTCATTTCGCGAACTGTCTCAATCCCTGACGATGAGCTGGAGATCACCGCCATTCGAGCTCAGGGCGCAGGGGGACAGCACGTCAATAAGACCTCAACGGCGATACATTTGCGTTTTGACATTCGGGCCTCCAGCCTGCCAGAGTATTATAAGGAACGTCTGCTGGCCGCCAGCCATCATCTGATTACGGCCGATGGCGTGATGATTATTAAGGCGCAGGAATACCGCAACCAGGAACTCAACCGGGAAGCGGCGCTTGCCAGGCTGGTGGCGGTCATAAAAGAACTCACCGCAGAACAAAAAAGCCGACGCGCAACCCGACCAACGCGGGCATCGAAAGAACGAAGATTAAATTCGAAGGCGCAGAAATCCTCAGTAAAAGCCCTTCGCGGGAAAGTCCGTCGCGATGACTGACGGGCAGGAATAAAAATGGATAGGGAGTCAGGGTGAAAAAAACACTACTTTCAGCGATGGCGGCGTTTACGCTCTTCGCATTGATTGGTTGTAATAACCGTTCAGACGTTGACGTTATCCAGCCGACTCAGGTTGCAGAATTAAAACCGATGCAGCAAAGCTGGCGAGGCATTCTACCTTGTGCCGACTGCGAGGGAATTGAGACGTCCCTGTTTCTGGAGAAAGATGGCACATGGGTAATGAACGAACGCTATCAGGGCGTACGTGAAGAGCCGTCTTCTTTTGCCTCCTACGGCACCTGGGCGCGTACGGCCGATAAACTGGTGCTGACCGACAGTCAGGGCGAGAAATCCTACTATCGTGCGAAAGGAGAAGCGCTGGAGATGCTGGATCGGGAAGGTAACCCTATCGAGTCTCAGTTTAACTATACGCTTGCGCCTGTGAAATCGAGCTTGCCAGTGACGCCGATGGCGATGCGTGGCATGTATTTCTATATGGCGGATGCCGCAACCTTCACCGACTGCGCGACAGGAAAGCGGGTATCCGTTGCCAGTAACGCCGAGCTGGAACGCGGTTATCTTGCGGCGCGTGGCGCCAGTGAAAAACCGGTGCTGTTGTCTGTCGAAGGGCACTTCACGCTGGAGGCGAATCCGGATACTCATGAGCCTGTGAAAACGCTGATGGCCGATAAAGAGATTAAATTTATCCCGGGTAAGAGCTGCACCGACTGAGTGGCAGACTGAAAGATAGCGGTCCGGTCTCCGGACCGCTATCGTCTTACCTGCGGTGATGCTATGGCGCCTGCTGCTTAGCGCGTCAGTCCTACAAAACGTCCCGTCTTGATATAAATCCCTAACTTCAAATGACCGACATAGCGAAGCTGCGTTTCTGGCTTAAACGCGGCAAGGTCGCCTTCCCGCATGTGCATCAGGTCGGCAGGGCTTATCCAGCCCGACTGCGCCAGAGTTAGCGGATGTCCCGCTTTAGCAAACGCATCGGTTACGAATTCGGAACAAAACCACGCCGTTTTCTCTCCCGCTCGGGGATCGCTCAGCTGCGCTTTCGCCAGTCCGCTGACACACTGCTGCCGGAAATCTTCGGAGAAGGGGTTAAGCGAACACATCTGGCGGGTCATCATAAACGGAATGAATTCCACGATACCGCGATAGTTGTAGCCGCTGTTTTTGATTTTATAGGCGAAGGTTTTGATCTCCGCGGCCTGTTGCGGGGTCAGTTCAGGAACTCTCAGGGCAAAAAGCTTATCGCTATGCTTCATCGCCTGTTCGAGTGAAACGATTTGCACGCCAGCCCCGGTGGCTTCTGCCACTTCATTATTTCCCAGATAAACGGCAACGTGGCTTACGGAAGCGTTACTGAACGCGCGGATGCCTAATGAGGTGACCCCAAGGCTGGAGGAGAACAGGAGATCGCCTGGCTTAAGTTCGGTATCAGTAATTTCGACCAGTGCTTTATTCGTGAATGAGCTTTGGCGCTGGAATTTAACCGCCCATTTTTTGGATTGCGCATCAATGGCGGTGGCGGATTTATTCGGTGGGCTGACGTCAACGGTGCAGGCCGAAAGCAAAAGAAGGCAAGGGAGGAACAGGCGGTAATACGCCGTTGGTTTAGCCATTTTATACAATCCATGTAAAAAAGAGGCCCTGAAAATCAGAGCCTCTTATGACATCAGCCTTTAATCTGTTTAACCAGATAGTTGACGATGTCGCCGGTTTTAATCAGCTGTTTCTCGCCATTGCGACGGTATTTGTATTCAATATCGTCGTTGTCGAGGTTACGGTCGCCCAGCACGATAGTGTGCGGAATACCGATCAGTTCCATATCCGCGAACATCACGCCAGGACGCTCTTTACGGTCATCCATTAGCACTTCAATGCCTTGCGCACGCAGCTCGGCATACAGTTTTTCAGCCAGTTCCTGCACGCGATAGGACTTGTGCATGTTCATCGGCAGAATCGCGACCTGGAATGGGGCGATGGCGTCAGGCCAGACGATGCCGCGATCGTCGTAGTTCTGTTCAATGGCAGCCGCCACTACACGTGTAACCCCGATACCGTAGCAGCCCATGGTCAGGATCTGATTGCGGCCATCTTCACCCTGAACGGAGGCTTTCATTGCTTCCGAATATTTGGTGCCCAACTGGAAGATGTGACCGACTTCGATACCGCGTTTGATAAGCAGCGTGCCTTTACCATCCGGGCTCGGATCGCCGGCGACAACATTACGGATATCAGCAATTTCTGGGGTTGCGACATCGCGATCCCAGTTGATACCGAAGTAGTGTTTACCATCCACGTTAGCGCCCGCCGCGAAATCACTCATTACAGCCACGGTACGGTCGATAATCACCGGCACCGGCATGTTCACCGGACCCAGGGAACCCGGACCGGCTTTCACCAGCGCGCGGATCTCTTCTTCGGTGGCGAACGTCAGCGGGCTGGCAACCTGCGGCAGTTTTTCCGCTTTGACTTCGTTCAGCTCATGATCGCCACGAACCAGCAGCGCGACCAGCGGAGACTTGCTGTCTTCCACTGCTTTTACCAGCAGAGTTTTAACGGTTTTTTCGACAGGCAGATTAAACTGTTCAACCAGCTCGGCGATGGTTTTCGCATTCGGCGTATCAACCAGCGTCATCTCCTGCGTTGCCGCGGCACGCGGTTCTTTCGGCGCAACAGCTTCAGCAAATTCAATGTTGGCCGCATAATCAGAGGAGTCAGAGAAGATCACATCGTCTTCACCGCTCTGCGCCAGTACCTGGAATTCGTGCGAGGCGCTGCCGCCGATAGAACCGGTGTCAGCCTGCACCGCGCGGAAATCCAGCCCCATACGGCTGAAGATCTTGCTATAAGCCGCGTACATCGCGTCGTAGGTTTCCTGCAGCGATTCCTGAGAAGTATGGAAAGAGTAGGCATCTTTCATCAGGAATTCACGGGAGCGCATCACGCCGAAACGCGGACGCACTTCGTCACGGAATTTCGTCTGAATCTGGTAGAAGTTCAGCGGCAACTGTTTGTAAGAGCTGAGCTCATTACGAATCAGGTCGGTGATCACTTCTTCGTGCGTTGGGCCGAGTACGAACGGACGCTCGCCACGGTCAACAAAACGCAGCAGCTCCGGACCGTACTGTTCCCAACGACCACTCTCTTGCCACAGGTCAGCAGGCTGAACGACTGGCATAGACACCTCGATGGCACCGGCGTTGTTCATCTCTTCACGCACGATGTTCTCGACTTTTTTCAGGACGCGCACGCCGGTCGGCAGCCAGGTGTATAACCCGGAGGCCAGCTTGCGGATCATCCCGGCGCGCAGCATCAGCTGATGGCTGATAACCTCGGCGTCGGCAGGTGTCTCCTTCAGAGTGGAGAGCAGGTATTGGCTAGTACGCATGTTGTTACGGTTCCAGTTGAACGATCGAACAGGCTCAATGCGAGCCTGACACAAAAAAAGTAACTCAGTTTACCAGCGAGAAAGGGATGTCAAAAGAGAAGGGCGTGAAATTAGCGGGGTTCTAGTGCAAAGACTTCGAAACCCGTCTCGGTTACGCGCCAGCGCACGTTGAAATCGTGCAGCCAGACGGCGTAGGTTTTGCCTGTCTCTTCCCCTTTCCGATAGGCTGGACGCGGGTCCTGCGCCAGCACATCGCGAATAAACGTTTTCAGCAGGGGGTAATGCTTTTCCAGCGCAGGAAACTGTTGTTCAATCTCGTCGGTAAAACTCACCGCCATTTCGGCCTGAGGTGCCTGTTGTGCGTAGCTGGCGGTTGCATCCGGCAAAGATTCCGCGAACGGCAGATAGGGCTTGATGTCGATGACCGGCGTACCGTCGACCAGATCCAGACTACCCAGTTGCAGAATAACCTGATCTTTCTGACAGACAATGCCTTTCAGTTCGACCAGCGACATACCGACGGGATTGGGGCGAAACGTTGAGCGCGTGGCGAATACGCCCATACGCGCGTTACCGCCAAGACGAGGCGGGCGCACGGTTGGGCGCCATCCCCCTTCCATCGTCTGATGGAAAACAAAGATCACCCATAAGTGGCTGAATGCTTCAAGACCGCGTACCGCATCGGCCTGATTATAGGGCGACAGCAGGTGCAGTTCGCCGTTGACGCTTTTTACCAGTCCTGGCTGGCGGGGAACGGCGAACTTCTCTTTGTAGGGCGAGCGAATGACACCGATTTGCTCAAACTGAAAATGACTCATTTAGCCGAGATGTTGAGCGCAGAACCAATACAGACGGCCTGACGATAGCAGCCTGGTGTCCCGCTGGTGACTTCACAGCTATGCAGTAAAACGGCATTGGCTTTCATTTTCGACGCATTAATCTGCATGCGTTTACGTGCCGTCGGGATGTTCGGCGGAGAGTCCTGATTAGAGGCCTGACAGGATTCACCGGTTACTTCGCCGAGATCGCGGAACGGCTTGCCGACCAGATCTTCAGCATTGGTGTAAATTCTGACGGGGACCGCGCGCGGCGCTTTCGGTTTTTCCGGCTCCGCTTTAGGCGGGGTTGCGGTGCTTTGAACGGGTTCAACAGGGGATCTGCTTAGCATAGAACAGCCGCTCAGCATGAGTGCCAATAAACAGATCGGTAAAGCACGCATAATATTTCCTCAATGAATGATCTAACTGTCACATATTGAATCAGGAGCTTGCATAAATGACAAGACGGGCAAACGCCCGTCCTGAATGATATTACAGATTGTGAAAAGCGCCTAAAAATTACCAGCCCTTAACAGCGCCACCGTTGAAGACTTTGTTTGCGGCTTCGTAAACTTCGTCAGACTGATAAGCCTGGACGAATTTCTTCACGTTCTCCGCGTCTTTGTTATCTTCACGGGTCACGATCAGGTTAACGTACGGGGAATCTTTATCTTCAACAAAGATACCGTCTTTTGCCGGCGTCAGGTTGATCTGGCTGGCATAGGTCGTGTTGATCACCGCCAGGGCAATCTGCGCATCATCAAGAGAACGCGGCAGTTGCGGGGCTTCCAGTTCGACGATTTTCAGATTTTTCGGATTTCCGACGATATCCAGTGAAGTCGGCAGCAGGCCTACGCCATCTTTCAGTTTGATCAAACCCACTTTCTGTAGCAGCAGCAGGGAACGGCCCAGGTTGGTCGGATCGTTCGGAACCGCTACCTGTGCGCCATCCTGAAGTTCATCCAGAGATTTGATTTTTTTTGAGTAGCCAGCAATCGGATAAACGAAGGTATTACCTGCGGCAACCAGTTTGTACCCGCGATCTTTGATCTGCTGATCCAGATACGGTTTGTGCTGGAAGGCGTTGGCATCGATATCGCCTTTGCTCAGCGCTTCGTTCGGCAGAACGTAGTCATTGAAGGTCACCAGCTCAACGTCCAGACCGTATTTTTCTTTTGCGACTTTTTGTGCGACTTCAGCAACCTGTTGTTCCGCACCGACAATCACGCCGACTTTGATGTGGTTTGGATCTTTTTCATCCTGACCGCAACCCACGAGTGCCAGTGAACCAATCAGGGCGCCTACTGCCGCAATGGTTTTGAATTTGAACGCCATGCTTATTTCCTTAATGTGATATTTGTGTTTTGTAGAACGTTACTTGTGCGTCACAGTCCGGACGATGCGATCGCCCGCGAACTGAATTAAATAAACCAGAACAACGAGTAATACCAGTACCGTATTCATAACAGTAGCATTGTATCCAATGTAGCCGTACTGATAGCCTATCTGTCCAAGACCGCCGGCACCCACGGCACCCCCCATAGCGGAATAGCCGACCAGTGTAATCAGCGTAATGGTCGCCGCGTTCACCAGCCCTGGTAGGGCTTCCGGCAGCAGCACTTTGCGTACAATTTGCAGCGGTGTTGCGCCCATTGCGCGCGAGGCTTCAATCAGCCCCGTCGGGATTTCGAGCAGGGCGTTTTCCACCATACGCGCGATAAATGGCGCAGCACCGACGGTGAGTGGGACAATCGCGGCCTGCAAACCGATTGACGTCCCGACAATTACGCGAGTGAACGGAATCATCCATACCAGCAGAATAATGAACGGAATCGAACGGAAGATGTTCACAACCGCAGACAGGGTGCGGTAGAGCTTCGCGTTCTCAATGATTTGTCCGGGGCGCGTCACGTATAGCAGTACGCCAACGGGTAGACCGATCACAAAACCAAAGAAACCCGATACGAAGGTCATCGCCAGCGTTTCCCAGACGCCACGAACCAGCAGCCACATCATCGGCTCAGACATAACCCAGTACCTCTACTTTTACATGGTGTTCTTGCAGCCAGGCAATTGCGGCCTGCGTTTCTTCTTGTGTGCCGTGCATTTCAGTCAGCATGATGCCGAACTTCACGCCGCCAGCGTAATCCATCTGCGCGCTGATAATGTTGTTATTCACGTTAAAGCGGCGCGCCGTTTCGGAAAGCAGCGGAGCATCAACCGACTGACCGGTAAATTCCATGCGTAGCATCGGGACGCTGTCGGCTGTCGATTCCGCCTTGAGCCGCGCCAGATAATCTTCCGGAATATCCAGGTGCAGCGTTGACTGAATAAACTTTTGCGCCAGAGGCGTTTTTGGGTGTGAAAACACTTCGCTGACGGTATCTTGCTCAATCAGTTCACCATTACTGATAACGGCCACGCAGTCGCAGATCCGCTTAACCACGTCCATCTCGTGCGTAATCAGCAGAATGGTCAGGCCAAGACGACGGTTAATGTCTTTCAGCAGTTCGAGGATGGAGCGAGTGGTGGCAGGATCCAGCGCGCTGGTGGCTTCGTCGCACAGCAGTACTTTGGGCTGGCTTGCCAGCGCACGGGCGATGGCGACACGCTGCTTCTGACCACCGGACAGGTTTGCAGGGTAGCTGTCGTGCTTATCACCCAGTCCCACGAGATCGAGCAGTTCTGTCACGCGACGCTTAACCTCTTCTTTCGGCGTGTTGTCGAGTTCCAGTGGCAGAGCGACGTTACCAAAAACGGTACGGGAGGACAGCAGGTTAAAGTGCTGGAAAATCATGCCAATCTGGCGACGCGCTTTGGTTAGCTCAGATTCAGATAGCGTGGTCAGCTCTTGTCCACCGACCTGAACGCTCCCTTCCGTCGGGCGCTCCAGCAGGTTTACGCAGCGGATCAGTGTGCTTTTACCGGCTCCTGAGGCACCGATAACGCCATAAATTTGTCCGGCAGGGACATGCAGGCTAACGTTGTTCAACGCCTGAATGGTGTGAGTCCCCTGATGGAACACTTTGGTGATACTCGAAAGTTTAATCATTGATTATTTATTATCGTAATGAAGTTACCGTGGCATTTTCGTCTGTCTGATGCGGTCAAAAGCCGTCAACAAAATGGATGTTAAGGCATCCAGACGTCTAAATCAATCAGGGTTTCTACGATGAGCACTTTCTTGCCTGCCGAAACATGCGATACTAGCGCTACATGCCTTATTCAGGAGCTATAAAAGGTGGCAAAGTCCGTACCCGCAATTTTTCTCGACCGTGACGGTACAATTAATGTCGATCACGGCTACGTACATGAAATCGACGAGTTCGAATTTATCGAAGGTGTTATTGATGCCATGCGCGAGCTTAAAACCCTGGGCTATGCGCTGGTGGTTGTCACCAACCAGTCAGGGATTGCGCGCGGCAAATTTACCGAAGCGCAGTTTGAGACATTAACAGAGTGGATGGACTGGTCGCTGGCCGATCGCGATGTCGACCTCGATGGTATCTATTACTGTCCGCACCATCCGCAGGGCAGCGTGGAAGAGTACCGCCAGGTCTGCGATTGCCGTAAACCGCATCCGGGGATGCTGATCTCGGCCCGCGATTTCCTGCACATTGATATGGCAGCGTCTTATATGGTGGGCGACAAATTAGAAGATATGCAGGCGGCTGCCGCGGCAGGAGTCGGGACAAAAGTGTTAGTTCGTACCGGCAAGCCGATCACCCCGGAAGCAGAAAATGCGGCCGATTGGGTATTAAATAGCCTTGCTGACCTGCCATCGGCGATCAAAAAGCAGCAAAAATAAGCATTGTGGTTAAAAGGTGAGCGGTTGAAATAAATCTGCATTTTTCCGCTTGTCTTCCTGAGTCGACCCCCTATAATGCGCCTCCATCGACACGGCGGATGTGAATCACTTCACAGAAAAACGCCAGTGAGATTGAAGAGAAAAATCCTGAAAAAAGATTGACTCTGAAAGAGGAAAACGTAATATACGGGACCTCGCGACAGAGCGCTAAAGCGCGTCGCAACTGCTCTTTAACAATTTATCAGACAATCTGTGTGGGCACTCAAAGTGACATGGATTCTTAATGTCTTCGGACAATAAATGAATACCAAGTCTCAAAGAGTGAACACGTAATTCATTACGAAGTTTAATTCT
>NZ_CATNHH010000010.1:0-95691 GCF_950098555.1 Citrobacter sp. T1.2D-1 | reverse complement strand
TTGCCTGGCGGCTGTAGCGCGGTGGTCCCACCTGACCCCATGCCGAACTCAGAAGTGAAACGCCGTAGCGCCGATGGTAGTGTGGGGTCTCCCCATGTGAGAGTAGGGAACTGCCAGGCATCAAATTAAGCAGTAAACTGGTGTAAAAATCAGTGGTTGTAGAAAAATTCGGTGGAGCGGTAGTTCAGTTGGTTAGAATACCTGCCTGTCACGCAGGGGGTCGCGGGTTCGAGTCCCGTCCGTTCCGCCACCCTAATTAGGGGCGTAGTTCAATTGGTAGAGCACCGGTCTCCAAAACCGGGTGTTGGGAGTTCGAGTCTCTCCGCCCCTGCCAGAAAATAATCCTTAGCATTTGCTAAGGATTTTTTTTATCTATAGAACGCCTCTCCAGATACCGATCTCTTCCTTTAATGGCATCCTTGCCAACGTCATTTACACTTACTCTTCCAGTACCTCTACCTTTAGAAGATCTTTGATCAGCGCATGTTTATCGCTATTTTGCAGCCAAATAGCGTACAACGGACGCGAAAGTGTTGCGCTGTCTGCTACGGTATGCAACTCGCCCTTTTCTTTGGCCCAACGCGTGGGTAACCAGGTGCAACCATTCAGAGCGTGGAGTTGCTGTCTGGCCAGTTCAGCAGAACTGGTGGTAAGTACCGGAATTTCATCGGCGGCTATTAATCCCACTTCATTCTGTTGAAAATCCGGCCCCCACTCCAGACGCAGATAATTAAGCGCCTCTTTCATCGTCGAAGGGCTGGTGCAATATAACGCCAGGGTGAAATACCCCAGTAACTGGCTGCTAAATTCATCCATTTTTGGGGCTTCTGTGGTGATAAGTAGATCAAGCTGGCGTTCATGTAACTGTTTTACCAGTGACTGACGCTGTGCGATGCGGGCCTCGAATTGCAGACCGTTCTGGGGCTCTTGTGACTGGTACAAGCGCCCTAACCAGCCGTTAAGCATACACTCCCACAGCGACGCACTGGCACCGATTGAAAACTCATTATGCCTTGATGTATGGGCGACCTCTTTACGTGCCGCCTGCCATGTATTCATCAGCGTTTCTGCATAAGGCAGAAGCTTCTCGCCGGCCGCCGTTAAGCGGATATTATTTCTGTGACGGGTAAAAAGATTCACACCGAGTTGGTTTTCCAACTGTCTGATGCGAAAGCTAACCGCCGACTGAGTCAGGTAGAGCGCTTCCGCAGCCCGGCCAAAGTGGCGCGTTCGGCTAACTTCCAGGAAAGTTTTTAACAATTCCGTATCCACAGTGCTCTCCGCAAAATTATTTGTCGTTATGATTTAAATGTTTTGTTTTACACTCTGTCAAGCGTAACTAATACTCCGCGCCATAAATAGCTCGGCCAAAAGAATTAGGAGCGTGCAGGATGGCGGAAAGCTTTACGACGACTAATCGATATTTCGACAATAAATATTATCCACGCGGTTTCTCTCGTCATGGTGATTTCACCATCAAAGAGGCGCAACTGCTTGAACGTCATGGTTATGCCTTCAATGAGCTGGATCTGGGCAAACGTGAGCCGGTTACCGAAGAAGAGAGGCTCTTTGTTGCGGTATGTCGTGGTGAACGTGAGCCAGTGACCGAAGCGGAACGTGTCTGGTCTAAATACATGACGCGTATCAAGCGTCCAAAACGTTTCCACACCTTGTCCGGCGGTAAACCGCAGATGGAAGGTGCTGAGGACTACACAGAGTCTGATGACTAGTAAAAAAAGGGCCCAGGCCCTTTTTTTATATCAGTTGTTTCTGCAAGTGAGCAAGCAGTCGATCTATCGCCCGGTAGCTGACCGCTTCCTGCAAGTGTCGCCGCGAAATATGTTCGGCTTGCGCAAGGTCGGCAATGGTCCTTGAGACCTTTAATAAACGCTGCCAGGCCCGTATGGACAACCCAAGATGGATGAGTGTCTCCTCAAGCCACAGAGCATCTTCATCCGATAACGGACAGTGTTCACGTATCTCCCTGTTTTGCAGGAGCGCATTCAGTTTGCCCTGGCGTTTATGCTGACGTTCCTGCGCGGCAATGACCCGCTGTTTAACCGTAAAGCTGTTTTCTCCTTTTACACCGGGCTGGCTGAGTATCCCTGGCGGTGGTAAAGGGATTTCGAGAGAAAGATCAAAGCGGTCCAGAAAGGGACCTGAGAGCCGACTGAGATAACGTAATGTCTGTTCTGGTGTACTCCGGTTATGGTTACCCTGATAGTGTCCTGTGGGACTGGGATTCATTGCAGCCACCAGTTGAAAGCGCGCAGGATAGGTGATCTTAGCGCGCGTACGTGAAAGGTGGATCTGGCCAGACTCTATGGGTTCACGTAGGGCATCTAATGTTCGTCGTTCAAACTCAGGCAATTCATCAAGAAACAGTATGCCGTTGTGTGCCAACGAAATTTCGCCGGGTACGGGGATGGAACCGCCACCTACCATCGCTGTCAGGGATGCGCTGTGGTGCGGCGCGCGAAAAGGTCGCTGCTTCCACAGTTTTTGCACGCTGGTTGAGTTGACCAGGCTGAGGATGGCGGCGCTTTCCAGGGCCTCCTCATTACTCAACGCCGGTAACAGACCATTAAGGCGGCTGGCAAGCATCGTTTTCCCTGTACCCGGTGGGCCAACTAACAGCAGGTTATGCCCGCCTGCGGCGGTGATCTCAAGGCTGCGCTTTCCTTGCTCCTGACCAATAACATCGCTGAGATCGTCAGATGACGCGCAGGTCGTCCCGTCGCTAACTCCAGGATGGCTAAGATCATGCTTTCCTTCCAGGAATGCACAGACGTCTTGTAAATGATCGGCAATCAGACATCCCTCGCCATCAATCAGTCCAACCTCTTCTTCATTCTCTTTTGCCACAATAATGCCTCTTCCCGCTCGTATCGCTTCGGTTGCACTGGATATGGCGCCGGGAACGCCGCGTAATGCGCCTGTAAGCGCTAATTCACCCACTAACTCATATTGGTCGAGTTTATGTGTTGTAAGCTGCTCAGATGCAACCAGAAGCGCCACAGCAATAGGTAAATCATATCGCCCGCCCTCTTTAGGAAGATCGGCAGGGGCGAGATTGATGGTGATTTTCTTTGCGGGAAAGTCATATCCGCTATTAATGATCGCGCTGCGTACTCGGTCGCGCGCCTCTTTGACGGTTGTTTCTGGTAACCCCACCAGTGTTAAACCGGGCAGACCGTTACTGATATGTACTTCGATGGTAATCGCCGGTGCATTCACCCCCAGCGCAGCGCGTGTATGAACAATTGACAGTGACATAATCCCTCCAGGTGTCACTATTATGTCTGAACTCTTCTCTGCAATATCATTGCAGAATGGCGTTTATTCGCTGTGGTTTCCGCACTTTTAATGCAATTTGTCTGAGCTTTCTGTTTTACTGGAAGGGGGCTCACAGTCAGTTTTCCCCCTTCCCTGGCGCTTTGAAAAAGGGGTTTACTTCCGCCCCGGAAGTGAAATTTTTTCAATTCCTGGTTTTTGCATAAAAAACAATGGGTTTTCGCTAATCTGTTAGCTGAGTCAGAAAAATGAAAAGAAAAAAATCTTGTGCTATTGGCGAAATCTATGGTAACTCTTTAGGTATTCCTTCGAACAAGATGCAAGAATAGACAAAAATGACAGCCCTTCTACGAGTGATTAGCCTGGTCGTGATTAGCGTGGTGGTGATTATTATCCCATCGTGCGGGGCTGCACTTGGACGAGGAAAGGCTTAAAAATCAAGCCTTAACGAACTAAGACCCCCGCACCGAAAGGTCCGGGGGTTTTTTTTGACCTTAAAAACACAACAGAGGAACAGAAAATGAATAACAGCATAAAATTCTGTTTCTTAAGATTTACGACGGGGAACTAACTATGAATGGAGCACAGTGGGTGGTACATGCGTTGCGTGCACAGGGTGTCGAGACAGTATTCGGCTATCCCGGTGGCGCAATTATGCCGGTCTACGATGCGTTGTACGACGGTGGCGTGGAACACCTGCTGTGCCGACACGAACAGGGAGCGGCGATCGCTGCCATCGGTTATGCCCGTTCCACCGGTAAAACCGGAGTCTGCATTGCCACCTCTGGTCCCGGGGCAACCAACCTGATCACCGGACTTGCAGATGCACTGTTAGATTCGGTCCCTGTTGTGGCGATCACCGGGCAGGTTGCTGCGCCGCTTATCGGTACCGATGCGTTTCAGGAAGTGGACGTATTGGGGCTGTCCCTGGCCTGTACCAAGCACAGTTTTCTGGTGCAGTCGCTGGAAGAGTTGCCGCGCATCATGGCTGAGGCGTTTGAAGTCGCTAACTCTGGTCGTCCCGGCCCGGTTCTGGTGGATATCCCAAAAGATATCCAACTAGCCCGAGGGGAGTTGGAGCCGTACTTCACGACTGTCGAAAATGCGGCCGTTTTCCCTCACGCCGACGTTGAGCGGGCGCGAAAAATGCTGGCCCAGGCGCAAAAACCGATGCTGTACGTGGGGGGCGGTGTCGGGATGGCGCAGGCGGTTCCAGCGCTGCGTGAGTTTATTGCGGTAACGCAAATGCCGGTTGCCTGTACGCTGAAAGGATTGGGTGCTGTCGAGGCGGACTATCCTTACTATCAGGGGATGCTGGGCATGCATGGCACCAAAGCCGCGAACTTCGCCGTGCAGGAGTGTGATTTGCTGATTGCGGTAGGCGCTCGTTTTGATGACCGGGTGACCGGCAAACTGGATACCTTCGCGCCGCACGCCAGTGTGATTCATATGGATATCGACCCGGCTGAACTGAACAAACTGCGCCGGGCGCATGTCACCTTGCAGGGCGATTTGAATGCGTTGCTGCCAGCTCTGCAACAGACGCTCAACATCAATGAATGGCGTCAGCGTAATGCGGAACTGCGTACTGACCACACCTGGCGCTACGATCATCCAGGGGAAGCTATCTATGCGCCACTGCTGTTGAAACAACTGTCGGATCGTAAACCAGCCAACTGTGTGGTGACGACAGATGTCGGTCAGCATCAGATGTGGTCCGCGCAACATATGACGTACACTCGCCCGGAGAATTTCATCACCTCCAGCGGTTTAGGTACGATGGGCTTTGGTTTACCGGCTGCCGTTGGGGCGCAGGTTGCGCGACCGGACGACACCGTTATCTGTATCTCCGGTGACGGCTCCTTCATGATGAATGTTCAGGAGCTGGGCACCGTAAAACGTAAGCAGTTACCGTTGAAGATTGTCTTACTGGATAACCAACGGTTAGGTATGGTTCGACAATGGCAGCAGCTGTTTTTCCAGGAACGATATAGCGAAACCACCCTGACCGATAACCCCGATTTCCTCACGTTAGCCAGCGCCTTCGGCATCCCTGGCCAACACATCACCCGAAAAGACCAGGTTGAAGCGGCACTCGATACCCTGCTGAACAGCGACGGGCCATACCTGCTTCATGTCTCAATCGACGAACTTGAGAATGTCTGGCCACTGGTGCCGCCCGGCGCCAGCAATTCTGAAATGCTGGAGAAATTATCATGATGCAACATCAGGTCGCCGTAGAAGCTCGCTTTAATCCGGAAACACTGGAACGCGTATTACGTGTGGTACGCCATCGTGGTTTTCAGGTGTGCGCCATGAATATGGGCTCCGCTCGGGACGCGCAGAATATAAATATTGAATTGACCGTTGCCAGTCCGCTGTCGGTCGACTTACTGTTTAGTCAGTTAAGTAAGCTGGTCGATGTGGCACATGTTGCCATCTGCCAGAGCACAACCACATCACAACAAATCCGCGCGTAAGCGCAACAGGAAGAAGAAATGACGACGAAAAAAGCTGATTACATTTGGTTCAATGGCGAGATGGTTCGTTGGGAAGAGGCGAAAGTTCACGTGATGTCCCACGCGCTGCACTACGGTACGTCTGTATTTGAAGGCATCCGTTGCTATGACTCGCACAAAGGCCCGGTGGTGTTCCGTCATCGCGAACATATGCAGCGCCTGCATGATTCAGCCAAAATTTATCGTTTCCCGGTCTCCCAGAGTGTGGATGAGCTGATGGAAGCCTGCCGTGAGGTGATCCGTAAAAACAACCTGACCAGCGCCTATATTCGTCCACTGGTGTTTGTTGGCGATGTGGGGATGGGCGTGAATCCACCTCCGGGATACACCACTGACGTCATTATCGCCGCGTTCCCGTGGGGTGCGTACCTGGGTGCCGAAGCGCTGGAACAAGGGATCGATGCGATGGTTTCCTCGTGGAACCGTGCCGCGCCAAACACAATCCCGACTGCGGCAAAAGCGGGGGGGAACTACCTCTCGTCACTGCTGGTAGGTAGCGAAGCACGTCGTCATGGCTATCAGGAAGGCATCGCGCTGGATGTGAATGGCTACATTTCTGAAGGTGCCGGTGAAAACTTGTTTGAGGTGAAAGACGGTGTGCTGTTTACCCCGCCATTTACCTCTTCCGCGCTGCCGGGGATCACCCGTGACGCTATCATCAAACTGGCGAAAGAACTGGGTATTGAAGTCCGCGAGCAGGTTCTGTCCCGCGAATCCCTGTATCTGGCGGATGAAGTGTTCATGTCCGGTACAGCGGCGGAAATCACGCCGGTTCGCAGCGTTGACGGTATCCAGGTAGGCGAAGGCCGCTGTGGACCTGTCACCAAACGCGTCCAGCAAGCTTTCTTCGGTCTGTTTACTGGCGAAACCGAGGACAAATGGGGCTGGTTGGATTCAGTAAACCAATAACAAAATTAATATTTCCCCCAAATAATTCACGTTGCAGGAAGGCGGCAACGCAGCGAGTTCCCAGGAGCTTACTTTAGTAAGTGACTGGGATGAGCGAGGCAGCCAACGCACCTGCGGCGTGAAGTATATAGGGGGAAAGACAGACGGGAGTTAATCAAGCATGCCTAAGTACCGTTCCGCCACCACTACTCATGGCCGCAATATGGCAGGAGCCCGCGCGCTGTGGCGCGCAACCGGAATGACCGATGCCGATTTCGGCAAACCGATCATTGCCGTCGTGAACTCATTCACCCAGTTTGTGCCAGGGCACGTGCATTTGCGCGATCTCGGTAAGCTGGTCGCTGAACAGATTGAAGCATCGGGCGGCGTGGCTAAAGAGTTCAACACCATTGCCGTGGATGATGGTATCGCCATGGGCCACGGGGGCATGCTTTATTCACTGCCGTCGCGCGAACTGATCGCTGATTCGGTGGAGTACATGGTGAATGCCCATTGCGCCGATGCAATGGTCTGTATTTCCAACTGCGACAAAATCACCCCGGGGATGCTGATGGCCTCTCTGCGCCTGAACATTCCGGTGATCTTTGTTTCCGGTGGTCCGATGGAGGCCGGGAAAACCAAGCTTTCTGACAAAATCATCAAGCTCGATCTGGTTGATGCCATGATTCAGGGAGCGGACCCGAAAGTCTCTGACGATCAGAGCAATCAGGTTGAACGCTCTGCCTGCCCGACCTGCGGCTCCTGTTCCGGGATGTTTACCGCGAACTCGATGAACTGCCTGACCGAAGCGCTGGGCCTGTCGCAGCCGGGTAACGGCTCGCTGCTGGCGACCCATGCCGACCGTAAGCAGTTGTTCCTCAATGCCGGTAAACGCATTGTTGAACTGACCAAACGTTATTACGAGCAGGATGACACCTCTGCGCTACCGCGCAATATTGCCTGCAAGGCGGCGTTTGAAAATGCGATGACGCTGGATATCGCGATGGGCGGCTCCACCAATACTGTTCTGCACCTGCTGGCAGCGGCGCAGGAGGCGGAGATCGACTTCACGATGAGTGATATCGACAAGCTTTCCCGTAAAGTGCCGCAGCTGTGCAAAGTGGCGCCGAGTACGCAGAAATACCACATGGAAGATGTTCACCGTGCGGGCGGCGTGTTGGGGATTCTGGGCGAACTGGATCGTGCGAGCCTGTTGAACCGGGACGTGAAAAACGTGTTGGGGCTGACGCTGCCGCAAACCCTTGAGCAGTACGACATCACGGTGACGCAAGATGATGCCGTGAAGCAGATGTTCCGCGCGGGTCCGGCGGGTATTCGCACCACAGAAGCGTTCTCACAGGATTGCCGCTGGGACTCGCTGGATGACGATCGCGCCGAAGGCTGTATCCGCTCGCTGGAACATGCTTACAGCAAAGACGGTGGCCTGGCGGTACTTTACGGTAACTTCGCGGAAAATGGCTGCATTGTCAAAACTGCCGGCGTGGATGACAGCATTCTGAAATTCACTGGCCCGGCCAAAGTGTATGAAAGCCAGGATGAGGCGGTTGACGCGATCCTCGGCGGCAAAGTGGTGGCAGGCGACGTGGTCGTAATCCGCTACGAAGGGCCAAAAGGCGGGCCAGGGATGCAGGAAATGCTCTACCCAACGACTTTCCTTAAATCGATGGGCCTCGGCAAAGCGTGTGCGCTGGTCACCGACGGTCGTTTCTCTGGCGGCACCTCCGGCCTCTCCATTGGTCACGTTTCACCGGAAGCGGCCAGCGGCGGTAATATCGCGATCATTGAAGATGGCGACATGATTGCTATTGATATTCCAAACCGTGGCATTCAGCTGCAGTTGAGCGATGCGGAAATTGCTGCGCGTCGTGAAGCGCAGGAAGCTCGCGGCGACAAAGCCTGGACACCGAAAGATCGTCAGCGCCAGGTGTCGTTTGCGCTGCGCGCCTATGCCAGCCTGGCGACCAGCGCCGATAAAGGCGCGGTACGCGATAAATCGAAACTGGGAGGCTGATGATGGCCGAATCACAACCTCTGTCAGCTGCCCCGGAAGGGGCAGAATATCTGCGCGCGGTGCTCCGCGCGCCGGTATACGAAGCCGCGCAGGTGACACCGCTGCAAAAAATGGAAAAGCTTTCGTCGCGCCTTGATAACGTGATTCTTGTGAAGCGTGAAGACCGACAGCCGGTTCACAGCTTCAAGCTTCGCGGTGCTTACGCGATGATGGCGGGGCTGACCGAGGCGCAAAAAGCTCACGGGGTGATCACCGCGTCTGCGGGCAACCATGCCCAGGGCGTGGCGTTCTCTTCCGCTCGTCTGGGCGTAAAGGCACTGATCGTGATGCCTGTTGCGACGGCGGATATCAAAGTCGATGCCGTTCGTGGTTTCGGCGGCGAAGTGCTGCTGCATGGTGCAAACTTTGATGAAGCAAAAGCGAAAGCGATTGAACTGTCGCAGCAGCAGGGTTTTACCTGGGTTCCACCGTTCGATCATCCAATGGTGATCGCCGGTCAGGGGACGCTGGCGCTGGAATTGCTCCAACAGGATGCTCATCTCGATCGCGTGTTTGTGCCGGTTGGCGGCGGCGGTCTGGCGGCGGGCGTCGCGGTACTGATCAAACAGCTGATGCCGCAAATCAAAGTCATTGCGGTGGAGGCGGAAGACTCCGCCTGTCTGAAAGCGGCGCTGGAGGCGGGTCATCCGGTCGATCTTCCCCGCGTCGGCCTGTTTGCAGAAGGCGTGGCGGTGAAGCGCATTGGGGATGAAACCTTTCGTCTGTGTCAGGAATATCTCGACGACATCATCACCGTGGATAGCGATGCGATTTGCGCGGCGATGAAAGACCTGTTTGAAGATGTGCGCGCAGTGGCAGAGCCTTCCGGCGCGCTGGCGCTGGCGGGAATGAAAAAGTACGTTGCCCAGCACAACATTCGCGGCGAACGTCTGGCGCATATCCTTTCCGGCGCTAACGTCAATTTCCACGGCCTGCGCTATGTTTCTGAGCGTTGCGAACTGGGCGAACAGCGCGAAGCGCTACTGGCGGTAACCATTCCGGAAGAAAAAGGTAGCTTCCTGAAGTTTTGCCAGTTGCTGGGCGGTCGCTCGGTCACCGAGTTTAACTATCGCTTTGCCGATGATAAGAACGCCTGCATTTTTGTCGGCGTTCGGCTGAGCAGGGGCATGGAAGAACGCACCGAGATCCTGAATCTGCTGCGCGACGGCGGCTATAGCGTGGTCGATCTCTCCGATGACGAAATGGCGAAACTGCACGTGCGCTACATGGTTGGTGGGCGTCCCTCTAAGCCGCTACAGGAGCGCTTATTCAGCTTCGAGTTTCCGGAATCTCCAGGCGCGCTGCTCAAGTTTTTGCATACGCTGGGCACCCACTGGAATATCTCATTATTCCATTACCGTAGTCACGGCACGGATTATGGCCGTGTACTGGCTGCGTTTGAACTGGGCGAGCACGAACCGGATTTCGAAACGCGACTGCAAGAACTGGGTTATGAGTGTCACGACGAAACAAACAACCCGGCATTCCGCTTTTTCCTCGCGGGTTAAGTGCTGCAGAACGAGGGATAACCTGAGTGGTTATCCCTCGCCATTTATTTTTCCCCTCTCTTAACCTTCTGCGTTGAATATTTTTGTTGTTAATGAATCTCTACCATAAAAATGTGATGTAATTCATAATAAAAAGCTCACCATGTTGCGCTAGACTTAGCTCATCTTTTGGGGGCAATACTCATCGCTTAACCATCGTTCCTGAATTAATATTGTCCTCAGTTAATTTTTAGCAGTTAGAGAGGATATTCGGATGAAAACGGATATAGTGAATGAGAATGAGCAGGGATGTGAATATTTTATGCCTCAACTCACGTTTCTCAATAAGCATTACAGTAATGCTACTGATTTTTTTTCTTCTATATTTTTATTGTTGAAAGAGAAAGGTTACGTCCGCGACTCTTTCCTTGACGCCATTCTTACTCGAGAGCAATTGTATCCTACAGGTCTACCTACGTCGCCAGTGGCCATTGCACTCCCTCATACTGACCCGCAACATATTCTCCATCCCTTTATCTCTGTGACACGTTTATCGCATCCCATCGCCTGGCAGGAAATGGGGAATAACGATAACACGCTCTATATTCAATTTATTGTCCTTCTGGGTTTTATTGACCACAGCAGTCACTTGACTGCGCTGCAAAAATTGATGGATTGCCTTGCTGATGAAGAGGTCGTCCAGGCGCTATGTGAAATAGACGATGTAGAGACCTTTCTCTGTGCTCTCACATCAAGACTGCAATTAAATAAGGATTTATGAGATGAAAAAAGTCATTGTTGCATGTGGAAGCGGCGTTGCGACCTCACAGACAGTTGCCAGTAAAGTGATGCGCTTATTGAATGAACGCAATCAGACGCACATTAAAGTTGAAGTTGTTGATCTTAAATCTCTCGAGAGCCATATCAAAGATAGTGCTGCTTATATCGCAATTACTAAAGTCGATAAACAATATCCTATCCCCGTGATTAACGGTATTGCATTTTTGACCGGTATGGGTATGGAGCAAGAATTACAAAAGATCATTGATGCCTGTAAATAAGGCGTAGCTCTTTAATCCGTATAATTATTTTTAGTGGGGAAGTGCTATGGACTTTCTTGGTGTAGTCATAAATTACATTCTGAATTTAGGTGCGCCGGTTTTTGTGCCCTTTATTATGCTGTTAGCCGGGTTGGTGGTACGGATGAAATTCCGTGATGCTGCTTCGGCAGCGATTACGCTGGGCGTGGCGTTTGTGGGAATGAGTATGCTGATCGGTTTTATGGTTGATGCTATCGGCGTTGCCGCACAAACAATGATGAATCGTACTGGTCTGGAACTGAGTATCGTTGATGGCGGCTGGACGACGATGGCGAATATTTCCTGGGCCTGGCCTTACGCTTTCGCTATGTTCCCGCTTCAGGTTGGCGTGAACATTGTGATGCTGATGCTGAACAAGACCAATACGTTTAACGCGGATCTCTGGAACGTCTGGGGAAAAATTTTCACCGCCTTTATCGTCGTCAGCGTCACCACCCCGCTGTTCGGTGCTGCCTGGAGCCTGGCATTAGCATTCCTCATTGCCGCCTTCCAGATTATCGTTGAACTTAACGCTGGGGACATTCACCAACACCGTATAGAAAAACTAACGGGTATACCCGGGGTGACCTGTACTCACCGTATGGTGTTCTTTGGCGCGATTTACTATCCGTTCGATCTGTTGCTGCGTAAAATCCCCGTATGTAATAAACCTATGGACGCCACGGCACTGCGCACCAAAGTAGGGGTGTTCGCGGAAAACCACATTATTGGTTTTATTCTGGGGATCTTGTTCGGGATTATTGCGGGCTACAGTGTAGCGAAAACGCTGACGCTGGGCGTCCAGGCTGCCACTGCACTTGTGCTGTTCCCGATGATTTCTAAGCTCTTTATGCAAGCGCTGTCACCGATCTCAGAAGCGATCAGTGATTACATGAACAAGAAATTCTCTGGGCGTAAGTTGTTTGTCGGAATTGACTGGCCGTTTATGGGGGGGGCCAGTGAAATCTGGTTCGCCATTATTGTTGCCATTCCTTTCACACTCATCTGGGCGTTGATTCTGCCCGGCAATAAGATTTTACCTTTCGCCGGTATTATCAACATTTCCCTGATCGTCCCGGCCTATCTGGTGACGAGGGGTAATACCTTGCGCATGGTGATCCTGAGTATTATTGGCGTACCGTTCTTCTTGTTTGTCGGGACGCAGTTCGCCCCAATGATCACCGAACTGGGACAAGCAACAAAGGCGATTACTATTCCGGCGGGTCAACTTATTTCAAACAGCTCAATTGATGCACCGGTCTTTACCTACGCCTTTTCTTTCTTGTTTAAATTCCTTGAAGGCAACCTTGTTCCGCTGATTTTCGCCATCTGGTGGGGATGCGGCTACTTCTTCTACTCCCGCGAATTACGCCGTGAAAGCAGCCTGGCGCAGCAGGAAGCCGAGCAGCAGGAGAAGATTCAACAAGCGTAACACGGGATTTTATCTCCCTGTCCGGCGGCAGAATCCGTTGCCGGACTTTCTCATCTCAGGAGAGTCGACATGGCTATGGATAAACGAGTCGTAGCGGTTCTGGACGCCATCGTGAACGAGCCCGGCATTACAGGGACGAAACTTGAAGAGCAGTTTCGCCTGACGCGAAAGCAATTAAGCTATACGTTGAAGAAGGTGAATGACTATCTGGAATCAAACCATTTTGATCGTATCAATCGTCTGAAAACCGGGAAGTTGCATATCCCGCGCCATGTGATTGAGCATTTTCGACAGAATCAGACTGCGCAAACCGATCATCGTTATCTCTTTTCAGAAGAGGAACGTGGGCAAATGATCATTTTCATGCTGCTGACGCGTAGCGAAAGACTGTCGCTACTGCATCTCTCTTCATCGCTGGGGGTGAGTCAGAACACCATCATTACTGACCTGAAAAAGGTGCGCCTGGAGGTGATTACGCACAGTCTGGAGATTAGCTATGACCGGGGTAATGGTTACCATATTCTTGGTGAGGAACTGGAGAAACGCTATCTTCTGCTGAACTGCCTGCGTCGAGTGCTGGAAATTCCTGTCGCGAAAAATATCATTGCGCAATACAACAATGTGATGAGTGAGCATCTGGAAAAGGTGGGGCAAATTTTTAGTGAAATTGAGAAGCGTTTTAAAATTCAATTTACCGACCGTCAACTTCAGGAATTGATCTATTTTATCAGTTTTGTCCTACACCGAATTAAATCCGGTAAGCACCTGGTCACAATTCCAGGCAGTTATGCTGATATCATTCGCAGCAGAGAATTTACCCTGATGCAAAGTGTTGTTAGTAAAATAAATATTAATAGTGATAATGAACTTATTTTTCTTACAGCATTGATACAAAGCTCTAATATTCAGAGTATCGCCGATAAATACTTTCATCTTGATACTATCTTGCTGGAAAGTGTAGTTTCAGTGGTTGATAGTTTTGAAAAAATAAGCTGTGTCACGATTAAAGAGAAAAACGAACTCATTGAAAAAATCTATCAGCACTGGAAGCCAGCCTATTATCGCATCCGTTATCATTTGCCTAATACCAGCAGTGTTTATGATCTGGTCGTAAAAGAATTTAGCCATCTGCACGAGATGGTGCGCCGTGCGGCAGTTCCGTTTGAGAAGCTATTACACTGCGTCATTCCCGATGAGGAGATGGCTTTTCTGACGGTGCTGTTTGGTGGTTGGCTGACGCGTGAAGGTGTTATCCACCAAATTAATCTACAGAAAACAGCGGTGGTGGTGTGTGAAAATAGTGCAACCATCTCAACTTATCTGTTTTTGACGTTGCAGGTATTGTTCCCGGAACTGCACTTTACCCATGTGTTGTCCCGACGCGAGTTTGAGCGCTACACCGGGCATTATGATGTGGTCTTCTCCACCACTCATCTGAATACCAGCAAAATCGTTTTTGTGGTAAATCCATCCATCAGCAACATCCATAAAAGCGCCTTTCGCAACCACGTGATCAGTGCGCTACAGGGCGTAGACCCAAACATTATCCAGATTGAACAGCTACTGCTGATTTTCGAGCGCTTTGGCAACATCATCGATCACAAAGGACTGCAGAGGGCGCTTGCCAGCTATATCTACGATGAGAATAACACCGCAAACGCGGTAGGCAGCATGGAGCCACCAACGCCGTCGCTGACCGATTTGCTCACGAAAGAACACGTCCAGTTTGTCGCTGAACTACCCGACTCCTGGCAGATGGCAATAACTCTTGCTTCGGAATCTTTGTTGCGCTCTGGAGTGATTGAGTCACGCTACGTGCAGATCATGCTGCACAAAATTACCGAGGAGCAACCCTGGATCATGCTGGCCGACGGGGTAATTATTGCCCATGCAGGCGTTGATGATGGCGCGCTGGATACCGGCATGGCGCTATTACGCCTGCCCTATAAGATTGCTATTGCCGATTATATGCAGGCCGATATTATCATCGTCCTCGCCACCCATAATCCGCAGAAGCACCTTAAGGCGCTTGCGCAATTAAATGAATTTCTTGAGTTCTATGATGGCGGAAATGTTATTCGCCGTGCGTTGGATGAATATGCGCTAATTAATGAATTAGTCCACCATCATTAAATATTAAAACTCTGCTGCAGTTTCTCGCTGCAGCGATATATCACGGCAATGGTTGTCGCGATAGCGCTCGCCCTTACCATCTGACACAGGATAAATATTATGTTAGAGATTCAGAAAAAACACGTCGTTGAAATGGCCAGAACCGCTCAACAGTGGGGATTATGTAAACATAAAGCGGGTAATTCCAGCGTAAGAGATAAAGACTCAGGGCTTATTCTGGTGACCCCGACCACCCTCGATAAAATGCAGCTAACCCCCAGAGATATTGTCGTGATGGACGTTGAGGCGAACGTGATTGAAAGTGAAGCCGGTTTACGCCCAACCAGTGAATGTCTGATGCATATTGAGATCTATAAGGCGCGACCAGACATTTTCGCCATTTCCCATACTCACTCCCTCTATGCTACCTCATTTGCCGTGCTGAATAAGCCTATCCCGGCAGTGGTGTATGAATGTGCAATCCTCAATCTGAAAGATGGGATGATCCCAGTGGCGCCATATGGTCGCCCGGGCACGCTCGCATTGTCGACCAGTGTGATTGAACCGATTAAACGTGCCGACGCTATTCTGATGGAAAAACATGGCGCTATTGGCGTGGACAAAGATCCGTATGAGGCCGTGCTGAAATCTGCCTACCTCGAAGAGATGGCGCAGATTTATTACCACGCGCTGGTTATTAACGGGGGTAAAGAGCCAGAGTCCTTCGCTGCGGAAGAGTTGCAGCGCTGGGCGTACCCGTCACAGATTAAATTTGTCTGCTAATCGACGTCCCCGCCCACCGGGCGGGAAATTCATGGAGAGAACGCATGAAAAAATTTATCAATCAGGCAGAGGATTTTATTCCGGAGATGCTGGAAGGTATTTATCTGGCGCACCCTGACCGCTTCGGTTTCGTTAATGACGATCGGCATTGTCTGGTGACCGCGCGCCCGGTACCGGGAAAGGTCGGCATCATCACCGGTGGAGGTTCCGGACACTTGCCGTTGTTTCTGGGGTATGTCGGTCGGGGGATGCTGGACGGTTGCGCGATTGGCGATGTGTTCCAGTCACCCTCACCGGAGCAGATTCTGGCTGTCACTCAGGCGGTGGATAGCGGCGCGGGCGTGCTTTACCTTTACGGCAACTACAATGGCGATATTTTTAATTTTGACATCGCGGCGGAAATGGCCGACATGGAGAGCGATATTCGTACCCGTACCGTGGTCGCTGCTGACGATTCGGCTGGTGCGGCCTCGGGCAGCGAAGGGGTGATAACGCGACGCGGCGTGGCAGGGATTTTCTTTGTCTACAAATGCGCAGGGGCGGCGGCGGCCAGAATGGATGACCTCGATACGGTACAGCGTATCGCCCAAAAAGCCGGGGATCGCGTGCGTACGCTAGGTGTGGCGCTGTCGCCATGTATCGTCCCGCGAATGGGTAAACCGGGTTTTCACATTGGCGACAATGAGATGGAAATCGGTATGGGTATTCACGGTGAAAGTGGGATCCGTCGTGGACCGCTGCTGAGCGCCGGGAAGATTGCCGAAGAGATGATGTCCTGGTTGCTGGCCGACTCGCCTTGCCAGCAGGGTGATGAAGTGGCGGTCCTGATTAACGGTCTTGGCGCGACGCCGCTGGAAGAGCTGTATCTGATGTACCGCCATGTGCATCAGATTCTGGCACAGAGCAATATTCGTGTCTTCCGAGTCTGGGTTGGTGAGTTTGCTACGGCAATGGAGATGGCCGGGATGTCCATTAGTCTAATGCCGTTGGATGACGAGCTGAAGTCGCTACTGAATGCCGAAGCCGATACGCCGATGTTCCGGCAGTTATCGGCTTAAGGGGGCGAGATGGTGTTAGATGTTGAAAGCCTGCGCCCGCTTTTTGCCGAGTGGGCCCACGTGATGCAGAGTAACAAACAGGTGCTGACAGAACTGGATAGCGTGGTCGGCGACGGAGATCTGGGGCTGACCATGAGCGATGGTTTTGCGGCGGCGTATGCCTGTGCGCAGCAGAGTGACGAGTGCGATTTGGGGCGCTTTTTTTATAAGGTGGGCAAGGTAATGGCATCAGCGGTGCCCTCTACGATGGGCACGCTGATGGCCTCTGGCCTGATGCAGGTGGGCAAAGTGCTAAAGGGGCGAGAGACCCTGACTCTGTCAGATGCTGGCGTGTTGTTTCAGGCCTGGTTTGACGGCGTACAGCAGCGTGGTAAGGCGCAGCCGGGCGAAAAGACTTTTCTTGACGGTATGGTTCCGGCGCTGGCAGCGCTGCGTTCACCTGCTGCGCCACTGAAACAGGCACGAGAAGCGTTGTGGCTGGCGCAGCAGGGCGTGCAGCAGACCACCACTATGGTGGCTAAACATGGTCGTGCGGCTATCCACGGTGAGCGTTCCCGATCGTTTGTCGACCCGGGCGCGATGGTCGCCCAGCTTTTGATACAGGGTTATTTTAACTTTGTTCAGGCTATTTGCCCGGCTGACGGGCGGTGAAAAAGGAATTGCTACTATGTTGAAAGAGGTTGTGAGGATCAGTAATCAGCACGGTATTCACGCGCGCCCGGCAGGCGTTCTGGCTAAAGCCTGTGCTCAGTATCAATCACGGATTGAGATGATCTACGACGGCAAAACCATTAAGGGGAAAAGTATCATGAGCATCCTGGGTGCGGGGATCAAAGGAAAAGGTTCGCTGGAGATCATTTGCAGCGGTAGCGATGAAGAAGAAGCGATGGAGGAGCTGAAGATATTGTTTGCTGAAGGTTTTGGTTTTGACTAATGCGTCTCCAGAAACAACCTTAAAAACCGGCATACAGCGCCGGTTTTTTGTTTTCTGTTAACCAGACTAATTGGCGAATTCGGCCATAAACTGCAGAATCAACGCCATCGACACAGCGCCAGGATCGCAATGACCAATGGACCGTTCGCCGAGATTTTTTGCGCGGCCAAAACGTGCGACCATTGCGGAAGTGCTCTCTGCACCTGCCATCGCTGCCTGGGCGCAGTGTGATAACGCTTGCGGTAGCGGCAGGGCAATGTCGATTTCGGCCTGTTCTGATGCAGCAGCCAGAGCATCGACCATGGTTTTATCCCCTGGCTTCGCACCACCACGCTGATGGATAGCGTTACTACCAGCGTTCAGCCACTTTGCCAACGTGGTGGCGTCAAACTCAACACAACCCGTCAATTCTTTCCCTCCCGCGCGGAACAAGGTGCCGAAGATGGCACCGGAAGCGCCGCCCATGCTGGTCATCAGTCGTGTACCACTTTTCAGCAGGCATTCCCCGATATCCGTTGGAGAAAAATCTGGAGATGCGAGTTGCGCATGCAGGGCTGTGAAGCCGCGCTTGATACCAATGCCGTGATCGCCGTCGCCAATCATCTGATCGAGCGTGGTCAAGCGAGGCTCGCTGGCGATCATGCCTTCTGATACGTGTAGCAGGCAGGCGATAAATTGTGTGGTATTCATCTTATTTTCTCCAGCCTGGGGTGTTGATGGGATAGTCGTACAGTCGCTGCATTTCGTCATCCAGACGCAGCATACTGAGCGAAAAACCGGACATCTCCAGTGAAGTACAGAAGTGGCCAACCTGTACGTCATAGGTCGTGATACCACGCTCATTCAGCGCCATACCAACCTTACGGGTTATCACCATCAGTTCGGTGTTGCTTAAGGAGCCCAGATTATTGACGCTGATACAAATCTTATCGCCGCGGGTGAAGGGCAGATCGGCGCACAACCGTGCGATCATCATCTCGACCAGTTCATCAGTATGTGGCATGGGAATACGGCACAATCCCGGTTCACCATGAATGCCGATACCCAGCTCGATCTCGTTATCCGCCAGCGTAAAGTTAAAAGTGTCGGACTGAGGTAGCGCACAGCCGCTGAGCGCCACACCGAGAGTACGTGTATTGTGGTTGGCTTTCTGCGCCAGCGCTTCCAGCGCAGGCAACGAGTAGTGCTCAAACTGCGCCGCCGCCCCTGCCAGTTTGTACAAAAACGCCAGCCCACCGACACCTCTACGGTCGGATATTCTTTCTGGCGGTGCAGAGGCGATATCATCAGTGGCGCGAACAGTACGGCACTCAATGCCCTCTTCCGCCAGAATTTCAGCGGCGATGTCAAAGTTCATGCCATCACCTGAATAGTTGCCGTAGAGGAAAAGCACGCCGTTGCCCTGATGGACTGCGCGGCTGGCTTCGATAATCTGGTCGGGAGAGGGCGAGGTAAAGACCTCGCCCAGCGCGCAGGCATCGATACCACCTTCGCCAACAAATCCAGCAAATGTCGGCTCGTGGCCGCTGCCACCGCCGCTGACAATCACTACCTGCTCATCCTGCGGCATGGTGCGATAAACTGCGCAGTACTCCGGCAAGGTGTGAATTTTTCCCATCCCGACGTACTCCAGCCCCTGCAGGATTTCACTGCGGATATTATCGGTATTATTGAACAGCTTTTTCGGTTTTTGCATCGTCTCACCCTCTCGTAAGGTACTGTTTCTTTAGTGACGATTTTACCTGTGACGCTCGCTCAGCCCTGGTTCCTTTGATACCAATTAATCTCCTGCCTGAGGGGCATGATTTCAGGTTGCTATTTGAGGATTTTCTGGATAGTTATGAGGGAGGTAATAGACATCGTTAAGCGAGGCAAGCAGATGGCTGGACGCTTTCAGGGATTTGCACAGGAAGGGCTGACGTTTCTTCAGCAGGTAAAAATTGAAAACGATAAAACGTGGTTCGAGGAGCACCGTTTTATTTACGATCGCAGCATACTCACGCCGTTTCGGGCACTGGTGGATGACTTAGCGCCGGTGATGTCAGAGATTGATCCGCTGCTGGAAACCCGTTCCGCTATCGGCAAAACGCTATCGCGTATTCACCGTGATACCCGTTTTTCCCATGACAAATCGCTTTACCGCAGCCGGATGTGGCTGACCTTCAAACGTTCAGCCAAGAACTGGACCGATGCCCCCGCGTATTTTTTTGAAATCAGCCCGGATACATTGCGTTACGGACTGGGTTATTACAGCGCCAGTAAGCCGACGATGGATCTGTTTCGTCATACGCTAAAACAGCGGCCCACGCAGTTTCTGGAAGTGGCTGACTGTTGTCGGGCGCCGTTTGAGCTGGTGGGGGAGCGCTATAAGCGACTGCTGGTAAAGGATCTTGATCCGACGATTTCCGACTGGTATCACCGTAAATCCTTTGCGGCAATGGCAACGGATACTGATGTGGAAAAACTCTTCCGCGCCGATCTGGTGACGCTGCTGGCTGACGGTTTCCGCCAACTGGAACCGCTGTACCAATGGTTAATGCAGGTAGAAACCCTGAAGCAAATAGACCCGGCGGATCTGTAACCGTTACCGACCTTCGTCGATTTTCCTCTCAAGGACAATTTTCCAGAACGCGTCGATGAGCGGCTCATGCAGCCGCTTTTTCGGTGCGCAGACGCCCAGCTCAAACGGCGTTTTCTCATCGCTACGTTCCAGAATCATCACGCGATTGCGCACCGGTTCGGGGCTGTTTTCCAGTACCACTTCGGGCAACAACGCCACACCGCAGCCAAGCGCGACCATCGACACCATCGCTTCATGACCGCCCACGGTGGCGTAAATTTGCGGATTGCTGATTTTATGACGACGGAACCACAGTTCAATGCGGCGGCGCACCGGTCCCTGATCGGCCATGATGAAGGGCACTGTAGACCAGTCGGGTTTCTCCACTGACACCTGATTGCGTACCGGGCAGGGTAGCGCCGGGGCAATGAGCACCACCGCCAGATTTTCCAGCATCGAAAACGCCACCGCGCCGGGCAGTGTCTCCGGCTTTCCGGCAATCGCCAGATCCGCTTCGCCGGTCACTACCTTTTCCATTGCATCGGCGGCGTCGCCGGTGGTGAGCTTTATTTCTACCGAGGGATGTTCAGCGCGAAATCTGTCGAGGATCGGTGGCAGATGGCTATAGGCTGCGGTAACCGAACAGAAGATATGCAATTCACCCGACAACGACGGGCCTTGCTGATCGAGGGTGTGGCGCAGCTGCTGATACTGCAATAGCGTCTGTTGGGCAAACGTTCGCAGCTCTTCACCCGCTTCGGTCAGCGTGACCGTGCGGTTATCGCGGACAAACAGCGGCTGGCCGAGGTCTTCCTCAAGGCGTTGGATCTGCCGTGATAACGTCGAAGGGCTGACGTGCATGGCCCGCGCGCTGCGGCCAAAGTGGCGGCTTTCCGCCAGATGCAGGAACATTTTCAGATCGCGTAAATCCACGGACTTCACTCCACCTTTTGACATTGCAAATATTGCAACGTGACGTTGTGAATATATCAATTTCCGCAATAAATTTCCTGTTGTAAGGTGGTTTCAATCTCGCAAAACGCGAACCGAACAATAAGACAGTACAACATCACGAGGAATCACCATGGCTAACTACTTCAACACACTGAATTTGCGTCAGCAGCTGGCGCAACTGGGTAAATGTCGCTTTATGGGCCGCGACGAATTTGCCGATGGTGCAAGCTACCTTCAGGGTAAAAAAGTGGTCATCGTCGGCTGTGGCGCGCAGGGCCTGAACCAGGGTCTGAACATGCGTGATTCCGGGCTGGATATCTCCTATGCGCTGCGTAAAGAGGCGATTGCTGAGAAGCGCGCGTCCTGGCGTAAAGCGACGGAAAACGGCTTCAAAGTGGGCACTTACGAGGAGCTGATCCCGCAGGCGGATCTGGTGGTTAACCTGACGCCAGACAAACAGCACTCCGACGTGGTGCGCTCTGTACAACCGCTGATGAAAGACGGCGCAGCGCTGGGTTACTCTCACGGCTTCAACATTGTTGAAGTGGGCGAGCAGATCCGTAAAGACATCACCGTGGTGATGGTAGCGCCGAAGTGTCCGGGTACCGAAGTGCGTGAAGAGTACAAACGTGGTTTCGGCGTGCCGACGCTTATCGCGGTTCACCCGGAAAACGATCCGAAAGGCGAAGGCATGGCGATTGCGAAAGCCTGGGCTGCGGCGACCGGTGGTCATCGTGCGGGTGTACTGGAATCCTCTTTCGTTGCGGAAGTGAAATCGGACCTGATGGGCGAGCAGACCATTCTGTGCGGTATGCTGCAGGCCGGTTCTCTGTTGTGCTTCGATAAGCTGGTGGAAGAAGGCACCGATCCGGCCTATGCCGAAAAACTGATTCAGTTCGGCTGGGAAACCATCACCGAAGCGCTGAAGCAGGGCGGTATCACGCTGATGATGGACCGCCTGTCCAACCCGGCGAAACTGCGCGCTTACGCACTCTCCGAACAGCTGAAAGCGATTATGGCACCGCTGTTCCAGAAACATATGGACGACATCATCTCCGGTGAGTTCTCTTCCGGCATGATGGCGGACTGGGCCAACGACGATAAGAAACTGCTGACCTGGCGTGAAGAGACCGGTAAAACCGCGTTTGAAACCGCCCCGCAGTTTGACGGAAAAATCGGCGAGCAGGAGTACTTCGATAAAGGCGTACTGATGATCGCCATGGTGAAAGCGGGCGTTGAGCTGGCGTTTGAAACGATGGTGGATTCCGGCATCATTGAAGAATCTGCGTACTACGAATCACTGCACGAGCTGCCGCTGATTGCGAACACCATCGCGCGTAAGCGTCTGTACGAAATGAACGTGGTCATTTCTGATACCGCAGAATACGGTAACTACCTGTTCTCTTACGCTTGCGTACCGCTGCTCAAAGAGTTCATGACCACGCTGCAGGCAGGCGATTTGGGTAAAGCGATCGCCGAAGGCGCGGTGGATAACGCGCAGTTGCGTGATGTGAACGAAGCCATCCGCAGCCATGCTATCGAGCAGGTAGGTAAGAAACTGCGTGGGTATATGACGGATATGAAGCGCATTGCTGTTGCGGGTTAAGGCCTGACAAGAATTGCCGGATGGCGCTACGCTTATCCGGCCTACGAAACGGTCATTTTTTTGTAGGCCGGATAAGGCGTTTACGCCGTCATCCGGCAAAAAAAGCCCAGAGTCTGAACGCTCTGGGCTTTTGCTTAGTTACGGTACAGCACTTTAATGATGTGGTAACCGAACTGGGTGTGCAGCGGGCCGGTAGGCTCCAGCACCGGGCAGGAAAAGACCACTTTATCGAACGCCGGAACCATCTGGCCCTGACGGAATTCGCCTAAGTCACCGCCTCTTTTGCCTGACGGGCAGATAGAGTGTTTCTTCGCCAGTTTGCCGAAGTCGGCGCCGTTTTTAATCTGTTCCAGAAGATCCTGTGCCAGTTTCTCTTCTTTAACCAGGATATGCAGTGCTGCTGCGGTTTTTGCCATTATTACGTTCTCATGTCTCAAAGGTTGCCCGCCACTTTATCATTCCTCTGGGCGTCAGACATATACTCTTCGCCAGCGCAGGACAGATGTCTCATCGGGTGTATTGAATCGGGAGATAGACAGCACTTTCGTCGGGTGTATTCCTGAGAGGCGGGACAGCGGTCCTGTCTTTCCGTCAGTGGAGAGAGATAACATGGACACAATGAAAAAAGCAGATTTTTCAGGCGACTGGCTTATCGGGTTAACTCAGGTTGTACATGACCCTCTGTTGTATGAACTCCTCAAATACTGCCCGCTGGAGGTCATGCAGCGCTGGCGTTTTGACGATATCCCGTGCGGCGCGCTGATTTGTCGTCAGGGCGAGGTCTGTCGACAGTTTTCACTGATTGTATCAGGTGAAGTGGATGTCTTTTACGAGGCTGAAGATGGTCGTCGTTATCGACAGGCGCATTACTGCAAAGGTGACATGCTGGGAGAGCTGGAGATATTTGAGTCGCGGCATTACATCTGCTCGGTGGTGGCTGTGGGTCATGTCCAGCTGCTAAGTCTGTCGCAGGAACATTTTAGTCACTGGCTGGCTCTGGATAATCATTTCAACCAGCGAATGTTGCGCTTCTTTAGTCAGCAATATTATCAGCTGTCGAAAAAGGCCAGTAGCGACAATTTATATTCACTGCACCAGCGGGTATGCCAGGCATTATGGCTGCGATATCAACACAATAAATCGACGTCTATTTTGTTGGATAAACAAAATCTGAGTCAGGAATTTGCAGCAACTACACGCAGTATTAACCGTATTTTGCACGATCTTAAATCATTGAAAATTATTGATAGCGATGGGGATCGTATTGTTCTGCTGGCTCCTGAAAAACTGAAGCAGGAGGCGGAGAGTTAAACGCCCTGGGGCGTAAGGAGACGAGAGATGCAACCCCATATTCGATTAAGCAAAAGCATGACGAGGGCAAAGTATGCGCTATTGCCTGGCGATCCTGAACGGGTGGATCGGATAGTCCGTTTCCTTGATAACCCCGAAATGCTGGGACAAAACCGGGAGTTTCGCGCGGCGCGTGGTGAATATAAGGGCGTTGAAATTCTGGTGCTATCGACGGGAATAGGCGGACCCTCGACCGCTATCGCGGTTGAGGAGTTACGCCAGATTGGCATCGACACGCTGATCCGGATCGGAAGTTGCGGAGCATTGCAGGATACGCTGGCGCTGGGCGAGGTGATTATCGCCCACGGCGCGGTCGCGGATGATGGCACCAGTAAAACCTATGCGCCAGCCAGCTATCCGGCATGTGCGGATCCGCAACTTACGGCAACGCTGATGCAGCTGGCGTTGCAAATGAACATTCCCGCGAGTTGTGGACTGGTGCGCAGCCACGACAGTTTTTACACCGACCGCGAGGCTGAACTGGATGCCGAATGGTCCGCCCGCGGTATCCTTGGCGCCGATATGGAGACGGCCGCACTGATGGTGGTCGGTGCATTACGCGGGTTACGTACGGCGTCGTTGCTCAATGTGGTTGTCGCCCATAACGGCTGTCTGGACAGCAGTATCAACAATTATGTGCAACAAGAAACGCTGTGTCAGCAGGGGGAAGTTCATCAGATTTCCCTGGCGTTACAGGCCATTTACTTCGACAGTCAGCAAGGAGAGCAATGATGGACTTTTTCAGTATTAACAACGTAATGGTCAACATTCCTCTCGGAGAGGGCGGGTACGCACTCTCATGGATTGAGGCGATCGGTACCGTTTTTGGTTTACTGTGTATCTGGTGCGCCAGCAGGGAAAAAATTATTAATTACCTGTTCGGCCTGATTAACGTCACCCTGTTTGCCGCAATCTTTTTCCAGATCCAACTGTATGCCAGTTTGCTGCTTCAGGTGTTCTTCTTTGCGGCGAATATCTACGGCTGGTATGCGTGGAGTCGCCAGAATGAGGAACAAGAGGCGGCGTTGAAGGTTCGCTGGCTTTCCCGGCAGCAAACGCTGGTGCTGGGCAGTGTCTGCATTGTCGCTATCCTGTTGATGACGTTGTTTATTGATCCGGTATTTGCGACGCTCACCCGGATCATGATTGCGCTGTTGCACACCGTGGGGATGTCAGTGGCAATGCCTGAACTACAGCCGGATGCTTTCCCGTTCTGGGATTCTACTATGCTGGTGCTGTCGATTGCCGCAATGGTGTTAATGACCCGCAAGTATGTGGAAAACTGGTTGCTGTGGGTGCTCATTGATGTCATTAGCGTGGTGATTTATGCGGTTCAGGGCGTTTATGCCATGTCGCTTGAGTATGTTCTGCTGACAGCCATTGCGGTGATGGGTTCTTACAGCTGGATTCTGAGCGCGAAACGTAACGGCTATACGCCACTCGCTGCCAGCGCATCCTGATTGATATTTTTCAGGCTGCCTGACAGGCAGCCTCAGACCGCTGACAAAGAAGGATAAAACGTGGTTTTTCCTTCTTTGTGGTTATCAGCCGAAAATCAATACATTGATTTTCCTGGTTTATAATTAGGTTATCTCTGCTTACCCGGTATCGGGATGAGGTTTGTCATCACTCTCAGGCTGCCTGACAGGCAGCCTGTTACTCCCTTGGCCTCGCTTTCTGCTACAATTCGTCCCCCGTTCGAAGATTGAGCACTTTTTCCTATGCGTTTAAATCCCGGCCAACAACAAGCTGTCGAATTCGTCACCGGACCTTGCCTGGTGCTGGCGGGTGCGGGTTCCGGTAAGACTCGCGTTATCACCAATAAGATTGCTCACCTGATCCGTGGCTGCGGCTATCAGGCGCGGCACATTGCGGCTGTGACTTTTACCAACAAAGCGGCGCGTGAGATGAAAGAGCGTGTCGGACAGACGTTGGGGCGCAAAGAAGCGCGCGGGTTAATGATCTCCACTTTCCATACGCTGGGGCTGGAGGTGATTAAACGCGAATACGCCGCGCTGGGGATGAAATCGAATTTCTCGCTGTTTGACGATACGGACCAGGTTGCGCTGCTAAAAGACCTGACGGAAGGGCTGATTGAAGACGACAAAGTTGTGCTGCAACAGCTGATATCGACAATCTCAAACTGGAAGAACGATCTCAAAACGCCGGCGCAGGCGGCAGCCAGTGCGAAAGGCGAACGCGATCGTATCTTCGCGCACTGCTACGGTCTGTACGATGCGCATATGAAAGCCTGTAACGTCCTCGACTTTGACGATCTGATTTTGCTGCCGACGTTGCTGCTACAGCGCAATGAAGAAGTGCGCGAGCGCTGGCAGAACAAGATTCGCTACCTGCTGGTGGATGAATATCAGGATACCAACACCAGTCAGTACGAGCTGGTGAAACTGCTGGTGGGAAACCGGGCGCGATTCACCGTCGTGGGTGATGACGATCAGTCGATCTACTCCTGGCGCGGTGCGCGTCCGCAAAATCTGGTGCTGTTAAGTCAGGATTTCCCGGCGTTACAGGTGATCAAACTGGAGCAAAACTACCGCTCTTCCGGGCGGATCCTGAAGGCGGCGAACATCCTCATTGCCAACAACCCTCACGTTTTTGAAAAGCGTCTCTTTTCCGAACTGGGATACGGCGCAGAGCTCAAAGTCCTGAGTGCGAATAATGAGGAACACGAAGCCGAGCGGGTGACCGGGGAGCTGATCGCCCATCACTTTGTGAATAAAACGGAATATAAAGATTACGCCATTCTGTATCGTGGCAATCACCAGGCGCGGGTGTTTGAAAAATTCCTCATGCAGAACCGTATTCCATACAAAATCTCCGGCGGGACGTCGTTCTTCTCACGCCCGGAGATTAAAGATTTGCTGGCTTATCTACGGGTATTGACCAACCCGGATGATGACAGCGCGTTCCTGCGGATTGTGAATACGCCAAAACGTGAAATCGGCCCCGCCACGCTGCAAAAGCTGGGCGAATGGGCGATGACACGTAACAAAAGCCTGTTTACCGCCAGTTTTGATTTGGGATTGAGCCAGACGCTCACCGGGCGCGGCTATGACTCGCTCACCCGTTTTACCCACTGGCTGGGCGATGTTCAAAGGCTGGCTGAACGTGAGCCGATCGCCGCCGTCCGCGATCTCATCCACGGAATAGATTACGAATCCTGGCTTTATGAAACCTCCCCCAGCCCAAAAGCGGCTGAAATGCGTATGAAAAACGTCAACCAGCTGTTTAGCTGGATGACCGAAATGCTGGAAGGAAGCGAACTGGATGAGCCCATGACGCTCACTCAGGTTGTCACGCGTTTCACGCTGCGCGACATGATGGAGCGCGGCGAGAGTGAGGAAGAGCTGGACCAGGTGCAACTGATGACGCTGCACGCCTCGAAAGGGCTGGAGTTCCCGTATGTGTTTATGGTGGGAATGGAAGAAGGATTCCTGCCACACCAGAGCAGTATCGATGAAGACAACATCGACGAAGAGCGACGCCTGGCCTATGTTGGGATCACCCGTGCGCAGAAAGAGCTGATTTTTACGCTGTGTAAAGAGCGGCGTCAGTATGGTGAACTGGTGCGCCCGGAGCCGAGCCGCTTCCTGCTGGAGTTACCGCAGGACGATCTGATCTGGGAGCAGGAGCGTAAAGTGGTGAGCGCCGAAGAGCGAATGCAGAAAGGGCAAAGCCATTTGGCGAATCTGAAAGCCATGATGGCGGCAAAGCGCGGCCAATAAAATAATGCCGGGTGGCGGCTTCGCCTTACCCGGCCTACAATTTATTTATATATCAAAGAATTGAAAAATCTCTCTGTAGGTCGGATAAGCGTAGCGCCATCCGACATCAGGTTTACCCGCCGCTTTCTTACTGTACTTCTAAAGGCCAGTGGACATAGCTCTGCCACTGGCTTTCTTGTTCAATCAACTCTTTCCCAAGCGGATGCTGTTCCAGCCAGTCCGGCGGCAGCGTTAAGGCGAGAATTTCATTCGACGCCTGCAGCGTAATGGCCGGCACCAGATCGTCACGACGGCGGCTGGCAAAGATAATCGCCAGTCTGAGCAGACGGCAGAGATGCTCCGCCACGCGCGGCGGTACGGCGTTTTGCTGATGTAACGACGAGAGATCGACCGGGTTGGTCTGATTTAACAGCAGCGTGGCGAGCAGTTTTTTCTGTGCAGGTGTGAAGCCCGGCAAATCCAGATTGCGAACCAGATAGGCGGCATGCGAAGGCGCTTGCTTGAAATCAACGCTCAGGCCTATCTCATGCAGTTGGCAGGCGCTGATCAGCAGTTCGCGACTGATCGGCTCAAGATGCCACTCATTTTCTACCTGATCGAGAAAACTCACCGCCAGATTCGCGACGCGATGCGCCTGTTCGGTATCTACCATAAACCGGCGTTGAATGTTACGCAGCGTGCGGCTGCGAATATCCTGATCCACTGCGAGATGCAGCATTCCGTAGACCAGTCCTTCGCGCAACGCCCCACCGGCCAGGGTCATGCATTGAATATTAAGTTCGGTGAAGATCGCGATCAGAATGGCCAACCCGCTGGGGAACACCAGCGCGCGTTCCAGAGTTAACCCTTCAATTTCCAGCTCTTCCAGACGGCCACAGTGAATGGCTCGCTGTTTCAACTGCTGCAATTTTGCCAGCGTGATGCGCTCATCCATCCCCTGCGCCATCATGATTTCCTGCAACGCCTGAACGGTACCGGAGGCTCCGACGCAGACTTTCCAGCCATGATAGCGAAGTTCATCGGCAACCGGACGCAGCACATCTCGCGCGGCTTTTTCCGCTTCGTCGAAATTTTCTTGCGCCAGATTGCGATCGGTAAAGTAGCGTTCAAGCCAGGTGACACAGCCCATCGACAGGCTGAACAACGAGGTGGTTTGTGCGCCTGTTCCGGTGACCAGTTCGGTGCTGGCACCGCCAATATCGACGACCAGACGCTGATCCGCTCCGCCAGTGGTGTGCGCCACGCCCTGATAAATCAGGCGCGCTTCTTCTTCACCGCTGATGACCTGAACCGAACAACCGAGGATTTCCTGCGCTTTAGCGATAAACTCGCTGGCATTCACTGCGATACGCAAGGTTGCCGTGGCGACCACGCGGATTTGAGGCTGTGGAATATCCTGAAGGCGCTCAGCGAACAGACGCAGGCATTGCCAACCGCGCTCCATTGCATCAGCAGAAAGGACATTGTTACTGTTCAGACCGGCGGCCAGACGCACTTTGCGTTTAATGCGCGTGAGCGTCTGGATACTGCCCGCTACCTCGCGTACTACCAGCATATGAAAACTATTGGAACCGAGATCAATGGCTGCGTACAACGAGGTAGAGTTCATACACTTCATCCTTCAACCTGTATCTGTGTTGGCTGCATTCTCTCACCCGAATCACTGACTAAAGTAAGCTCATCGTGATGCGTTTTCTTGCCGCCTTGATACAGGCTGAATAATTTTGTGTATGGCATAACTTTTCTTAACCTGAGCGACGACGATTACGCGGGGCTCCGCCAGAGCGACGCGGGCCATTGCCAGGACGCGTGCGCGTCAGGCGCAGCGGCTTCGGCAGGTTGTTCATCAACGCATCCGGATTATATTTACTCACCGGAATTGAGTGACCAATGTAGGTTTCAATTGCGGGCAGGTTCAGGGCGTACTCTTCACAGGCCAGGCTGATGGAGTGACCGCTTGCGCCAGCACGGCCCGTACGACCAATACGGTGTACGTAGTCTTCGCAATCGTCCGGCAGATCGTAGTTAAAGACGTGCGTGACGGCAGGAATGTGCAGGCCGCGCGCGGCGACGTCGGTCGCTACCAGAATATCCAGATCGCCACGGGTGAATTCGTCGAGGATACGCAGACGTTTTTTCTGCGCTACGTCGCCAGTCAGCAAGCCGACGCGATGACCGTCAGCGGCAAGGCTACCCCAGATATCTTCGCAACGGTGTTTGGTGTTCGCGAAGACGATGGCGCGATCCGGCCACTCTTCTTCGATCAGCGTTTGCAGTAAGCGCATTTTCTCTTCGTTAGACGGATAGAAAAGCTCTTCTTTAATACGGTGACCCGTTTTTTGTTCCGGCTCGACTTCAACGTATTCGGCGTTGTTCATTTGTTCGAACGCCAGTTCACGCACGCGGTAAGAAAGGGTGGCAGAGAACAACATGTTCAGGCGCTGGTTGGCCGGCGGCATGCGGCGGAACAGCCAGCGGATATCTTTAATAAAGCCCAGATCGTACATGCGATCGGCTTCATCGAGGACCACCACCTGGATGGCGCCCAGATTGATGTGATTCTGTTTCGCGTAGTCGATCAGACGACCCGTGGTGCCGATTAAAATATCGACGCCGCTTTCCAGCACTTTCAGCTGTTTGTCGTAACCGTCACCGCCGTAAGCGAGGCCCAGCTTCAGACCGGTCGTCTGTGCCAGCGGCTCGGCATCGGCGTGGATCTGCACGGCTAACTCACGCGTCGGCGCCATAATTAAGGCACGTGGCTGGTTCACCTTGCGATCGTCAATCGCGGGATGAGAGAGAAGATAATGAAACGTTGACGTCAGGAACGCCATCGTTTTTCCGGTACCGGTTTGCGCCTGCCCTGCAACATCGCGACCAGCCAGCGTAAGCGGCAGTGCGAGGGCCTGAATGGGCGTGCAGTTATGAAAGCCTTTATTTTCAAGGGCTTCAATAACCTTTGGGTGCAGGGCGAAGTCGGAAAACTTCTGTTCTGTTAAATGTGTTTTGCTCATAGTGTGGTAGAATATCAGCTTACTATTGCTTTACGAAAGCGTATCCGGTGAAATAAAGTCAACCTTTAGTTGGTTAATGCTATACACAAATCATTCATGATGCGTCGAGGCGGCAAGCAAATGCGTCCACAGGAGCGTACAGAGTACGTGACTGGGGCGATGAGCGAAGCCAACAAAGAGGCCGCTTGAAGGATGATGTTGTATATACCAACACACCAGGCTTTTTCCTGTGGAGTTTATATGAGCGATAAAATTATTCACCTGACTGACGACAGTTTTGACACGGATGTACTCAAAGCGGACGGGGCGATCCTCGTTGATTTCTGGGCAGAGTGGTGCGGACCGTGCAAAATGATCGCCCCGATTCTGGATGAAATCGCTGACGAATATCAGGGTAAATTGACGGTTGCTAAACTGAACATTGACCAAAACCCAGGCACCGCGCCGAAGTATGGTATCCGTGGCATCCCGACCCTGCTGCTGTTTAAAAACGGTGAAGTTGCAGCAACCAAAGTGGGCGCACTGTCCAAAGGTCAGTTGAAAGAGTTCCTCGACGCTAACCTGGCGTAAGCCGGACGTCTCATGTTCGGGCGACCAGGATCCTAAATGATTCGGATGACTGGACGCCCGACGTGAGTCGTGCTAAGTTAGTGTTGACTTCGAATTAAACATACCTTATTTAAGTTTGAATCTTGATAACTCCAATACTTCCCGTTTTTTCTCGCACGAGAAGTGGACAGATTCCTGGCTTATCATTCAATCCGTCTTGTCGTTTCAGTTCTGCGTACTTTCCTGTGACCAGACAGCGAACAGACATGAGTTGATGGCCGCAAACAGGCATGGATGACCCTGCCATACCATTCACAACATTAAGTTCGAGATTTACCCCAAGTTTAAGAACTCACACCACTATGAATCTTACCGAATTAAAGAATACGCCGGTTTCTGAGCTGATCACTCTCGGCGAAAATATGGGGCTGGAAAACCTGGCTCGTATGCGTAAGCAGGACATTATTTTTGCCATCCTGAAGCAGCACGCAAAGAGTGGCGAAGATATCTTTGGTGACGGTGTGCTGGAGATATTGCAGGATGGATTTGGTTTCCTCCGTTCTGCAGACAGCTCCTATCTCGCCGGTCCTGATGACATCTACGTTTCCCCCAGCCAAATCCGCCGTTTCAACCTCCGCACTGGTGATACCATTTCTGGTAAGATTCGCCCGCCAAAAGAAGGCGAACGCTACTTTGCGCTGCTGAAAGTTAACGAAGTTAACTATGACAAACCGGAAAACGCCCGTAACAAAATTCTCTTCGAAAACTTAACCCCGCTGCACGCAAACTCTCGTCTGCGTATGGAACGTGGTAACGGTTCTACTGAAGACTTAACGGCGCGCGTTCTGGATCTGGCTTCGCCAATCGGTCGTGGTCAGCGTGGTCTGATCGTCGCACCGCCGAAAGCCGGTAAAACCATGCTGCTGCAAAACATTGCGCAGAGCATCGCTTACAACCACCCAGACTGTGTGCTGATGGTGCTGCTTATCGACGAACGTCCGGAAGAAGTGACCGAGATGCAGCGTCTGGTGAAAGGTGAAGTTGTTGCTTCTACCTTTGACGAACCGGCATCCCGTCACGTTCAGGTTGCGGAAATGGTTATCGAGAAAGCGAAACGTCTGGTTGAACATAAAAAAGACGTTATCATTCTGCTCGACTCCATCACCCGTCTGGCGCGCGCTTACAACACCGTGGTTCCGGCTTCCGGTAAAGTGCTGACCGGTGGTGTGGACGCTAACGCCCTGCATCGTCCGAAGCGTTTCTTCGGTGCGGCACGTAACGTGGAAGAGGGCGGCAGCCTGACCATCATCGCCACGGCGCTGATCGATACCGGTTCTAAGATGGATGAAGTTATCTACGAAGAGTTTAAAGGCACCGGTAACATGGAGCTGCACCTCTCTCGTAAGATTGCTGAAAAACGCGTCTTCCCGGCTATCGACTACAACCGTTCCGGTACCCGTAAAGAAGAGCTGCTCACCACTCAGGAAGAGCTGCAGAAAATGTGGATCCTGCGTAAGATTATTCACCCGATGGGCGAAATCGACGCAATGGAATTCCTCATTAATAAACTGGCGATGACCAAGACTAACGACGACTTCTTCGACATGATGAAGCGCTCGTAAACTCGCTCTCAGCCGAAAACGCCACGTTTTTACGTGGCGTTTTGCTTTTATGTCTGTAATCTTAACGACAAGCAAACAAATAATGGGTTATCACCCCCCGTCGCGTGCACGTCAGTCATCAAGTGCGACGCATGGTTAATAATTATACAAAACAGACGGTTCGGGATGGAGTTTCCCTTCTGAATACAGACCGTCGTGGTTATACTTCTGCTAATAATTTTCTCTGAGAGCACGCATTGTGAATTTACTGACAGTCAGTACTGATCTCATCAGTATTTTTTTATTCACGACACTGTTCCTGTTTTTTGCACGCAAGGTCGCAAAAAAGGTCGGTTTAGTGGATAAACCCAACTTCCGTAAACGCCACCAGGGATTGATACCGTTGGTTGGGGGCATCTCAGTTTATGCGGGGATTTGTTTCACATTCAGCATTGTGAATGTTTATATTCCCCATGCGGCTCTCTATCTGGCTTGTGCCGGTGTACTGGTCTTTATCGGCGCACTGGACGATCGCTTTGATATTAGCGTAAAAATTCGTGCCACCATTCAGGCCGCTATCGGCGTGATCATGATGGTGGTGGGCAAGCTTTACCTCAGTAGCCTCGGCTATATCTTTGGTCCGTGGGAGATGGTGCTCGGGCCATTTGGTTATTTCCTCACACTCTTCGCCGTATGGGCTGCGATCAACGCATTCAACATGGTGGATGGTATCGACGGCTTATTAGGCGGACTCTCAAGCGTCTCATTTGCCGCGATGGGACTTATCCTGTGGTTTGATGGACAGACAAGTCTGGCTATCTGGTGCTTTGCCATGATCGCCGCCATCCTGCCATATATTCTGCTGAACCTCGGTGCACTCGGCCGTCGCTATAAAGTGTTTATGGGCGACGCTGGCAGCACGCTGATTGGTTTTACCGTTATCTGGATCCTGCTAGAAACTACCCAGGGGAAAACGCACCCGATAAGCCCGGTGACCGCACTGTGGATCATCGCCATTCCGCTGATGGATATGGTGGCCATCATGTACCGTCGTCTGCGTAAAGGGATGAGCCCGTTCTCGCCAGACCGTCAGCATATTCATCATTTGATCATGCGCGCAGGCTTTACTTCACGTCAGGCGTTTGTCCTGATCACGCTTGCCGCCGCGATACTGGCCTCGATTGGCGTGCTTGCGGAATATTCTCATTTTGTCCCGGAATGGGCCATGTTGGTGCTCTTTTTGCTAGCATTCTTCCTCTACGGTTACTGCATTAAACGTGCCTGGAAGGTGGCGAGGTTCATCAAACGCATGAAGCGCAGATTACGAAGAAACCGTGATAACAATCCGAAATTAACCAAGTAAATGAGGGTGCGATGACTCAACCATTGCCGGGGGCACACGCTGTGAGCGCTGAGAATGAACTGGATATACGTGGGTTGTTTCGTACCTTGTGGGCCGGGAAGGTGTGGATTGTCGGTATCGCGCTGTTATTCGCGCTGATCGCGCTGGCGTATACTTTTTTTGCTCGTCAGGAGTGGAGTGCGACCGCAATCTCCGATCGCCCCACGGTGAATATGCTGGGCGGTTACTATTCCCAGCAGCAGTTTTTGCGGAATCTGGACATAAAAGCCGATAACGCGTCAGGCGATCAACCTTCGGTCATGGATGAAGCTTATAAAGAGTTCGTGATGCAACTGGCCTCCTGGGATACGCGCCGCGACTTCTGGCTGCAAACCGACTACTACAAGCAGCGAATGGTCGGCAACAGCAAAGCCGATGCCGCCATGCTTGATGAGATGATCAATAACATTCAGTTCACCCCCGGTGATTTCGCCCGCGCGATTAACGACAGCGTCAAACTCATTGCCGAAACCGCGCCTGATGCGAACAATTTGCTGCGTCAGTATGTGGCGTTCTCCAGTCAGCGCGCGGCAAGCCATCTCAACGAAGAACTAAAAGGCGCGTGGGCCGCGCGGACCGTGCAAATGAAGGCGCAGGTCAAACGTCAGGAAGAGGTGGCGAAAGCTATTTTCTCTCGCCGCGTGAGCAGTATTGAGCAGGCGCTTAAGATCGCTGAACAGCACAATATCTCCCGCAGTGCGACCGATGTGCCGGCAGATGAATTACCGGATTCTGAGCTGTTTCTGCTCGGACGTCCGATGCTCCAGGCACGCCTTGAAAATTTACGGGCGGTTGGTCCCTCATTCGACCTGGACTACTTCCAGAATCGAGCCATGCTAAATACATTGAATGTGGGGCCAACTCTGGACCCGCGTTTTCAGACCTATCGCTATTTGCGTACGCCGGAAGAACCGGTAAAACGCGATAGCCCGCGCCGTGCCTTCCTGATGGTGATGTGGGGCATCGTGGGGGGGCTTATCGGCGCAGGTGTTGCGTTAACCCGCCGCCGCACGATTTAGCACGACTGCCGCAGTGAGGGGCTGGGCCCTCACTGACTATTCGAAGAGAATCGATGTGAAAGTACTGACTGTATTTGGCACGCGACCGGAAGCCATAAAAATGGCACCTCTGGTGCATGCGCTGGCAAAGGATCCTGATTTCGACGCAAAAGTCTGCGTCACCGCGCAGCACCGGGAGATGCTCGATCAGGTATTGAACCTCTTTTCTATTGTCCCTGACTACGATCTCAACATCATGCAGCCAGGTCAGGGGTTGACAGAAATTACCTGTCGGATACTGGAAGGGCTGAAGCCTATCCTCGCTGACTTCAAGCCGGATGTGGTGTTGGTTCACGGAGATACCACTACCACCATTGCGACCAGTCTGGCCGCGTTTTACCAGCGCATACCGGTAGGTCATGTCGAAGCCGGGCTACGCACTGGCGATCTCTATTCCCCGTGGCCGGAAGAAGCAAACCGTACGCTAACCGGGCATCTGGCGATGTATCACTTTGCACCGACGGAGAACTCACGGCAAAACCTGCTGCGCGAGAACATCGCCGACAGTCGTATCTTTGTCACCGGCAATACGGTGATTGATGCGCTGATCTGGGTGCGCGACCGCGTTCTGGCGAGCAATACGCTGCGTTCAGAACTGGCCGAACAGTATCCGTTCCTCAGCTCTGATAAGAAGCTGATCCTGGTGACCGGTCATCGTCGTGAAAGCTTTGGTCGCGGGTTTGAGCAGATTTGCCATGCCCTGGCGGAGATTGCGGCCGTCAATCAGGATGTGCAGATTGTCTACCCAGTGCACCTGAACCCGAACGTCAGCGAGCCGGTCAACCGTATTCTCGGCCATGTTAAAAACGTGACGCTGATTGAACCGCAGGACTATCTGCCCTTTGTCTGGCTGATGAATCACGCCTGGCTGATTCTGACGGACTCCGGCGGGATTCAGGAAGAGGCCCCGTCACTGGGTAAACCGGTGCTGGTGATGCGCGAAACGACCGAACGCCCCGAGGCCATTACCGCGGGTACTGTGCGTCTGGTGGGGACAGACCCACAGCGCATTGTTGAAGAAGTCACGCGTTTGCTGCATGACGAAAATGAATATCAGACCATGAGCCGCGCCCATAACCCTTACGGTGACGGGCAGGCCTGTGGCCGTATTTTACACGCGTTAAAAAACAATCGGGTATCGCTATGAGTTTTTCTACCATTTCTGTTATTGGGCTGGGATATATCGGTTTGCCGACGGCGGCTGCCTTTGCTTCGCGCCAAAAGCAGGTGATTGGGGTGGACGTTAACCCGCATGCGGTGGAGACCATCAATCGCGGTGAAATCCATATTGTTGAGCCGGATCTGGATAACGTGGTGAAAACAGCGGTGGAAGGCGGCTTCCTGCGCGCCACCACCACGCCCGTTGACGCTGATGCGTATCTGATTGCAGTGCCGACGCCGTTTAAAGGCGAACATGAGCCGGACATGACCTATGTCGAAGCGGCGGCGAAATCCGTTGCGCCGGTGCTGAAAAAGGGCGCGCTGGTGATCCTCGAGTCGACCTCTCCGGTCGGTGCGACCGAACAGATGGCGGCGTGGCTGGCAGAAATGCGCCCGGATCTCACTTTCCCGCAACAGGCTGGAGAGCAGGCGGATGTGAATATCGCCTATTGTCCTGAGCGTGTGCTGCCGGGGCAGGTGATGGTGGAACTGATCAAGAATGACCGGGTGATCGGCGGCATGACGCCGGTGTGCTCGGCGCGCGCCAGTGAACTGTACAAGATATTCCTTGAAGGCGAGTGCGTGGTGACGAATTCCCGTACGGCAGAAATGTGTAAGCTGACGGAAAACAGCTTCCGCGACGTCAATATCGCCTTTGCCAACGAACTGTCGCTGATTTGCGCCGAGCAGGGGATTAACGTCTGGGAGCTGATTCGCCTGGCGAACCGCCATCCGCGTGTCAACATTCTCCAGCCGGGACCGGGCGTCGGCGGGCACTGTATTGCTGTCGATCCGTGGTTTATTGTGGCGCAGAATCCGCAGCAGTCGCGTCTGATTCGTACCGCGCGTGAAGTGAACGACAGCAAACCGCACTGGGTTGTCGGTCAGGTCAAAGCCGCCGTTGCGGACTGCCTGGCGGCGACGGACAAGCGCGCCAGCGAAGTGAAAATCGCCTGCTTCGGCCTTGCATTCAAACCCAATATCGACGATCTGCGTGAAAGCCCGGCGATGGGGATCGCGAAAAGTATCGCCCAGTGGCACAGCGGTGAAACGCTGGTGGTGGAACCGAATATCCACCAACTGCCGAAAAAGCTGGATGGTCTTTGCACACTGGCAGAACTTAACGATGCGCTGGCCACTGCCGACGTGCTGGTGATGTTGGTCGATCACAGCCCGTTTAAAGCCATCCCGGGTGATGCCGTGCATCAGCAGTACATCGTGGATACCAAAGGAGTGTGGCGTTAATGAAACGGATTCTGGTGACTGGTGGCGCAGGTTTCATCGGTTCAGCGGTGGTACGGCATATCATTAATGAGACGGCGGATGCGGTGGTGGTGGTGGATAAACTCACCTACGCCGGCAATCTGATGTCGCTGGCGCCGGTAGCGCAGAGCGAGCGCTTTGCCTTCGAGAAAGTGGATATTTGCGATCGCGCCTCGCTGGATCGGGTTTTTCAACAGTATCAGCCAGACTGCGTGATGCATCTGGCTGCCGAAAGCCATGTCGATCGCTCTATCGACGGCCCGGCGGCGTTTATCGAAACCAACATTGTTGGTACCTACACGCTGCTGGAAGCGGCGCGGGCGTACTGGGGTGAACGGGCTGATGAGAAAAAATCGGCGTTTCGCTTCCATCATATCTCGACGGATGAAGTGTATGGCGATTTGCACTCGACGGATGATTTCTTTACTGAGACGACGCCGTACGCCCCAAGCAGCCCCTATTCCGCGTCAAAAGCCAGTAGCGATCACCTGGTGCGCGCCTGGCTGCGTACCTACGGCTTCCCGACGCTTATCACCAACTGCTCTAACAACTATGGCCCATACCACTTCCCGGAAAAACTGATCCCGTTGATGACGCTCAATGCGCTGGCGGGTAAACCGCTGCCCGTGTATGGCAACGGACAGCAGATCCGCGACTGGCTCTATGTGGACGATCACGCCAGAGCGCTGTACTGCGTGGCGACCACCGGGGAAATCGGTGAAACGTATAACATCGGCGGTCATAACGAGCGTAAGAATCTGGATGTGGTTGAGACGATTTGCGACCTGCTGGAAGAACTGGCACCGAACAAACCGCAGGGTATCGCGCACTACCGCGACCTGATTACCTTTGTGGACGATCGTCCTGGTCACGACTTACGTTACGCCATTGACGCGTCGAAAATCGCCCGTGAGCTTGGCTGGACGCCGCAGGAAACCTTTGAAAGCGGTATGCGTAAAACCGTGCAGTGGTATCTGGCGAATGAGGCCTGGTGGAAGCCCGTGCAGGATGGCAGCTATCAGGGCCAACGTTTGGGTCTGAAGGGGTGATTACCCGGAGGAAGAAGGCATGAAAGGTATCATTCTGGCGGGAGGGTCCGGCACCCGTCTGCATCCTATCACGCGCGGCGTGTCTAAACAGCTGCTGCCCATTTACGATAAACCGATGATTTATTATCCGTTATCGGTGCTCATGCTGGCAGGCATTCGCGAGATCCTGATTATTACCACGCCGGAAGATAAAGGGTACTTTCAGCGCCTGTTGGGTGACGGTTCTGAATTCGGCATTCATCTGCAGTATGCCGAACAACCGAGTCCGGATGGTCTGGCGCAAGCGTTTATCATCGGTGAGACGTTCCTTAACGGTGAACCTTCCTGCCTGGTGTTAGGCGATAATATCTTCTTCGGTCAGGGGTTTAGCCCCAAATTGCGTCATGTGGCTGCGCGTACCGAAGGGGCAACCGTGTTTGGCTATCAGGTGATGGATCCGGAACGGTTTGGCGTGGTGGAGTTTGATGACAATTTCCGCGCCGTCTCGTTAGAAGAGAAACCGAAGCAGCCTAAATCTAACTGGGCGGTGACCGGACTTTATTTCTACGACCGCAACGTGGTGGAGTACGCAAAGCGTGTGAAACCGTCTGAACGCGGCGAACTGGAGATCACCTCTATCAACCAGATGTATCTTGAAGCGGGCGATCTGACGGTTGAGTTGCTGGGGCGCGGTTTTGCCTGGCTCGATACCGGGACGCATGACAGCCTGATTGAGGCGAGTACCTTTGTGCAGACGGTTGAAAAGCGTCAGGGATTCAAAATTGCCTGTCTGGAAGAGATTGCCTGGCGCAATGGCTGGCTGGATGATGACGGCGTGAGACGTGCCGCCAGCGCCTTAGCGAAAACGGGCTACGGCCAATATTTGCTGGAGCTGCTTCGTGCACGTCCGCGCCAGTATTGAACCGCTGGGTTGGGAAAACCGCTTCTTTGGCGTGGACAGTGCGATTGTCCGGCTGGATCCCGTGGCGCCGTTTTTAACCGCTGAAGTCTTACAGCCCTGGTCACGGGTGCAGGCTAAAATTCCGGCGGCCAATACCGCCGCGCTGGATGCCTTGCAACAGCTTGGCTTTGCGCTGGTGGAAGGGGAAGTGGATCTTGCCGTCAGCGTCGGGAAAACCTGCGGGCAAACCGGCGCAGAAATTGCACAACTGACGGACATTCCGGCATTGCGTCAACTCGCTGCGGCGGCCTTTGCGCAAAGTCGCTTTCGTGCGCCGTGGTACGCGCCTGACGCCAGCGCCCGCTTTTATGCACAGTGGATTGAAAACGCGGTACACGGCACGTTTGATCATCAGTGTCTGGTGCTTCGTACCTCAAACGGCGATATTCGCGGCTATGTTTCACTGCGCGAACTTGGTGACCGTGAGGCGCGCATCGGCTTACTCGCCGGGCATGGCGCAGGAGCCGAGCTGATGCAGGCGGCGCTGGGCTGGGCGCAGGCGCGCGGCAAAACAACATTGCGGGTGGCGACCCAGATGGGCAACACCGCCGCGCTTAAACGTTATATACAAAGCGGTGCGAATGTAGAAAGCACCGCGTACTGGTTATACAGGTGACAACATGATTCCGTTTAACGCACCGCCGGTGGTGGGAACCGAACTCGACTATATGCAGTCTGCGATGGGCAGCGGCAAACTGTGCGGCGATGGCGGCTTTACTCGTCGTTGTCAGCAGTGGCTGGAGCAGCGTTTTGGCAGTGCGAAGGTGTTGCTGACGCCTTCCTGTACCGCCTCCCTGGAGATGGCGGCACTGCTGCTGGATATTCAGCCGGGTGATGAAGTGATCATGCCGAGTTACACCTTCGTGTCGACCGCGAATGCGTTTGTGCTGCGCGGTGCCAAAATCATCTTTGTGGATATCCGTCCGGATACCATGAACATCGACGAAACACGTATTGAAGCGGCGATCGGCGAAAAAACGCGGGCGATTGTGCCTGTTCATTACGCGGGCGTGGCCTGTGAGATGGACACCATCATGGCGCTGGCGGATAAGTACAACCTGTTTGTCGTGGAAGATGCCGCGCAGGGCGTCATGTCGACTTACAAAGGCCGTGCGCTGGGAACGATAGGCCACATCGGCTGCTTCAGCTTCCACGAAACGAAAAACTACACGGCGGGTGGCGAAGGCGGCGCAACGCTGATTAACGATCGCAGCCTTATCGAGCGTGCGGAAATCATTCGCGAAAAAGGCACTAACCGCAGCCAGTTCTTCCGCGGTCAGGTCGACAAATATACCTGGCGCGATATTGGTTCCAGCTATTTGATGTCCGATCTACAGGCCGCCTATCTCTGGGCACAACTGGAAGCGGCGGACCGTATTAATCAGCAGCGTCTGGCGCTGTGGCAGACCTACTACGATGCCCTCGCACCGCTGGCGCGTGCCGGCAGAATTGAACTGCCGTCCATTCCGGATGACTGTAAACAGAACGCCCATATGTTTTATATCAAGCTGCGCGACATTGACGATCGTAATGCGCTGATTAACTTCCTGAAAGAAGCTGAAATTATGGCGGTGTTCCATTACATTCCGCTGCATGACAGCCCGGCGGGCGACAAGTTTGGTGAATTTTCCGGCGAGGATCGCTACACCACCAAAGAGAGTGAGCGCCTGCTGCGCCTGCCGCTGTTTTATAACCTGTCGGCAGTGAATCAGCGTACGGTGATGACGACATTGCTTAACTATTTCGCCTGATATGTCGCTTGCGAAAGCGTCCTTGTGGACGGCGGCCAGCACGCTGGTCAAAATTGGCGCGGGGTTACTGGTCGTTAAGTTGCTGGCGGTGTCTTTCGGTCCGGCTGGCGTCGGCCAGGCAGGAAACTTCCGTCAGATGGTCACCGTACTCGGTGTCCTGGCGGGGGCCGGGATTTTCAATGGCGTCACCAAATACGTCGCGCAGTCCCATGATAATCCGGAACAACTGCGGCGGGTTGTCGGTACGTCCTCGGCCATGGTGCTGGGTTTTTCGACGCTGCTGGCGCTGGTGTTTCTGCTCGCGGCGGCACCGATTAGCCAGGCGCTATTCGGCCATACTCAGTATCAGGGGCTGGTGCGCTTAGTGGCGCTGGTGCAGATGGGGATTGCCTGGGCCAACCTGCTGCTGGCGTTGATGAAAGGATTTCGTGATGCGGCCGGAAATGCGCTGTCACTGATGGTCGGCAGCCTGGTGGGCGTCGTTGCCTACTATGGCTGTTACCGATTGGGCGGCTATGAAGGCGCGCTCCTCGGTCTGGCGCTGGTGCCCGCGCTGGTGGTGATCCCTGCGGCTGCCATGCTGATGAAACGCGGGACGATCCCGCTGCGCTATCTGCGGCCGTCCTGGGACAAGGGGCTGGCGGGGCAACTCAGCAAGTTTACCCTGATGGCGCTGATCACCTCCGTCACGCTGCCCGTGGCGTATGTGATGATGCGAAACCTGCTGGCTGCGCACTACAGCTGGGACGACGTCGGGATCTGGCAAGGGGTGAGCAGTATTTCGGATGCTTACCTACAATTTATTACCGCTTCGTTCAGCGTCTACCTGTTGCCGACGCTGTCGCGCCTCACCGAAAAACGGGATATCACGCGAGAAGTGGTGAAGTCGCTGAAGTTTGTTCTGCCCGCGGTGGCCGCCGCGAGTTTCACCGTCTGGCTGCTGCGTGATTTTGCTATCTGGCTGCTGTTCTCTGAGAAATTCACCGCCATGCGCGATCTGTTTGCCTGGCAGTTAATCGGAGATGTGTTGAAGGTCGGGGCGTATGTCTTCGGTTATCTGGTGATCGCCAAAGCATCACTGCGATTTTATATTTTGGCTGAAATCAGCCAGTTCATTTTACTGACGGCATTTGCGCACTGGCTGATCCCGGCACACGGCGCGCTGGGTGCGGCACAGGCCTACATGGCCACGTACGTCGTCTATTTCTCTCTGTGTTGTTGCGTATTTTTACTCTGGCGTAGGCGGGCATGACAGTATTGATTCACGTACTGGGATCGGATATCCCTCACCATAATCAAACCGTGCTGCGGTTTTTCAACGATACGCTGGCATCGACCAGCGAGCATGCCCGTGTCTTCATGGTTGCGGGTCAGGATGCCGGGCTGACGGAAAGCTGCCCGGCGCTGTCCATTCGTTTCTTCAGCGGTAAAAAATCGCTGGCGGAGGCGGTGATTGCGCAAGCCAAAGCGAACAGACAACAGCGCTTCTTCTTCCACGGTCAGTTTAATACGACGCTGTGGCTGGCATTACTGAGCGGGGGAATCAAGCCCAGCCAGTTTTACTGGCATGTCTGGGGCGCAGATCTGTATGAAGTCTCCAGCGGACTGAAATTCAAACTGTTTTACCCGATTCGCCGCCTGGCGCAAAGCCGTGTCGGGGGCATTTTTGCCACCCGTGGCGATCTGAACTATTTCGCTCAACAGCACCCGCGCGTGCCGGGTGAGCTGCTCTATTTCCCGACGCGAATGGATCCCTCGCTCAACAATAGGGTGAACTTTCGCCAACGCAGCGGAAAAATGACCATTCTGGTGGGTAACTCTGGCGATCGCAGTAACGAACATATTGCTGCGCTGCGGGCGGTGCATCAGCAGTTTGGCGACACGGTAAACGTGGTGGTCCCGATGGGCTATCCGCCGAACAACGAAGCGTATATTGCCCAGGTCCGCCAGGCGGGACTGAGCTTGTTCAGCGCAGATAACCTGCAGATCCTCAGCGACAAGCTGGCGTTCGACGACTATCTGGCGCTGCTGCGTCAGTGCGATCTCGGGTACTTTATTTTTGCCCGTCAGCAGGGAATTGGCACCTTATGCTTGCTAATTCAGGCGGGTGTACCGTGCGTGCTGAACCGCGAGAATCCGTTCTGGCAGGACATGGTGGAACAGCATCTTCCGGTGCTTTTCACGAGCGACGAGCTGAACGAACAGGTGGTGCGCGAGGCGCAGCGCCAACTGGCATCCGTGGATAAAAACGCCATTACCTTCTTTAGCCCGAACTATTTGCAGCCCTGGCATCACGCATTGCAGGTCGCCGCAGGGGAGGCACTATGAGCCTGATGCAGTTCAGCGGCCTGTTTGTCGTCTGGCTCCTCTCCACGTTGTTTATCGCTACGCTGACCTGGTTTGAATTCCGCCGCGTGCGCTTCAACTTCAACGTGTTTTTCTCGCTGCTGTTTTTACTGACCTTCTTTTTTGGCTTTCCGCTGACCAGCGTGCTGGCGTTCCGCTTTGACGTCGCCGTCGCGCCGCCGGAAATCCTGCTACAGGCGCTGCTTTCCGCCGCCTGTTTCTACGCGATCTACTATGTGACCTATAAGACCCGCTTACGCAAACGGGTGGCAGATGTGCCGCGCAAACCGCTGTTCACTATGAACCGGGTGGAAACCCATCTTACCTGGGTGATTCTGATGGGGATTGCGCTCATCAGCGTGGGCATTTTCTTCATGCACAACGGCTTTTTGCTGTTCCGCCTACAGTCGTACAGCCAGATTTTCTCCAGTGAAGTCTCCGGTGTGGCGCTAAAGCGCTTCTTTTACTTTTTCATCCCGGCGATGCTGGTGGTCTATTTCCTGCGCCAGGACAGCAAAGCGTGGCTGTTCTTCCTGGTCAGCACCGTCGCATTTGGCTTACTGACGTATATGATCGTCGGCGGTACCCGCGCCAATATCATCATCGCCTTCGCCATTTTCCTGTTCATCGGCATTATTCGCGGCTGGATCTCGTTGTGGATGCTGGCGGCGGCGGGTGTGCTGGGGATTGTCGGCATGTTCTGGCTGGCGCTGAAGCGCTACGGACTGAACGTCAGCGGTGACGAAGCGTTCTACACGTTTCTCTATCTCACCCGCGACACGTTTTCTCCGTGGGAGAACCTGGCGCTGCTGCTGCAAAACTACGACAAGATTGAGTTCCAGGGGCTGGCGCCGATTGTCCGCGATTTCTATGTCTTTATTCCCTCCTGGCTGTGGCCGGGGCGACCGAGCGTGGTGCTGAATACCGCGAACTATTTTACGTGGGAAGTGCTGAACAACCATTCCGGTCTGGCGATCTCGCCGACGCTGATTGGGTCGCTGGTGGTGATGGGCGGGGCGTTGTTTATCCCGCTGGGAGCGATTGTGGTGGGATTGATCATCAAATGGTTCGACTGGCTGTATGCGCTGGGTAATCGTGAGACAAACCGCTACAAGGCCGCGATTTTGCATAGTTTCTGCTTTGGCGCGATTTTTAATATGATCGTGCTGGCGCGAGAGGGACTGGACTCGTTTGTCTCGCGTGTTGTTTTTTTCCTGGTGGTTTTTGGTGCCTGTTTGCTGGTGGCAAAACTTTTGTTCTGGCTGTTTGACCAGGCCGGACTGATCCATAAACGTTTGCGAGCCCTGCCAGACAAACAGGTTGAAGGATAGCAATGACTGATAATACAACGGCACCGATTTACGATCTGCGCGGGCTCCAGCTGATTGGCTGGCGAGATATGCACCATGCGCTGGACTATCTCTACGCTGGCGGCCAGCTTAAGCAAGGTACGCTGGTGGCGATTAACGCAGAAAAGGTTCTGACGGCGGAAGATGACCCGGAAGTCCGCGCCCTGATTGAGGCGGCTGAGTATAAATATGCCGACGGGATTAGCGTCGTGCGCTCGGTACGCAAAAAATTTCCGGATGCCCAGGTTTCTCGCGTGGCGGGTGCCGATCTCTGGGAAGCGCTGATGGCCCGCGCGGGCGAGGAAGGTACGCCGGTATTCCTGGTGGGCGGAAAACCAGACGTGCTGGCGCAAACGCAAGCGAAACTGCGCGCCCAGTGGAATGTGAACATTGTGGGTAGCCAGGACGGCTATTTTACGTCAGAGCAGCGTCCTGCGCTGTTTGAGCAGATCCATGCCAGCGGGGCGAAGATCGTTACCGTGGCGATGGGATCGCCAAAACAGGAAATCTTTATGCGCGATTGTCGACAGGTGCATCCGCATGCGCTCTATATGGGCGTCGGCGGCACCTATGACGTCTTCACCGGTCACGTAAAACGCGCGCCGAAAGTGTGGCAGAACCTGGGGCTGGAGTGGCTGTATCGCCTGCTGTCGCAGCCAAGCCGCATTACTCGTCAACTCCGTTTACTGCGTTACCTGCGCTGGCATTACAGCGGAAATATCTGACCCCCCTTCCTCGTGCGGGTAGCGCATTCTGCTCCATGCGCTACCTCACTGCCGCATTTTTGCTCCGTTATTACACAAAATATGCATTTTTTTAATGCTTCGTTTGCCATTTTGCCAAATTTGCGAAAACATGCGCCCCCAGCGATGTACCCATAACAATAACCGGCAATGCCGGGAAGCAAGCAAACACGACAAGAGGATTTATGGCAGAGAAAAAACCTGAGCTACAGCGTGGGCTGGAGGCTCGTCATATCGAATTGATTGCCCTGGGGGGCACCATTGGCGTCGGACTGTTTATGGGGGCGGCAAGCACCCTGAAATGGGCAGGACCATCGGTGTTGCTGGCGTATATCGTCGCCGGCCTGTTCGTCTTTTTCATTATGCGCTCAATGGGCGAGATGCTGTTCCTGGAGCCGGTTGCCGGCTCTTTCGCCGTTTATGCTCACCGCTACATGAGCCCGTTCTTCGGTTATCTCACCGCGTGGTCATACTGGTTTATGTGGATGGCGGTCGGTATCTCGGAAATCACCGCGATCGGCGTTTATGTCCAGTTCTGGTTCCCGGAGATGGCGCAATGGATACCGGCGCTGATAGCCGTCGGACTGGTGGCACTGGCAAACCTGGCGGCCGTTCGTCTGTATGGCGAAATTGAGTTCTGGTTTGCGATGATTAAAGTCACCACGATCATCGTGATGATCGTGGTGGGGCTGGGCGTGATTTTCTTCGGCCTGGGCAACGGCGGTCAGCCGATTGGCTTTGGCAACCTGACTGAGCACGGCGGCTTCTTTGCTGGCGGCTGGAAAGGCTTCCTCACCGCGCTGTGTATTGTGGTCGCCTCTTATCAGGGGGTGGAGCTGATCGGGATTACGGCGGGTGAAGCCAAAAATCCGCAGGTTACGTTGCGTAGCGCGGTTGGCAAGGTGTTATGGCGCATTCTGATCTTCTACGTGGGTGCGATATTCGTGATCGTCACCATCTTCCCGTGGAACGAAATTGGCAGCAACGGCAGTCCGTTCGTCCTGACCTTTGCCAAAATTGGTATCACCACCGCCGCGGCGATTATCAACTTTGTCGTGCTGACCGCTGCGCTGTCTGGCTGTAACAGCGGAATGTACAGCTGTGGGCGTATGCTCTACGCGCTGGCGAAGAACCGTCAACTGCCGGCGGCGATGGCGAAAGTCTCTCGTCATGGCGTTCCGGTGGCGGGCGTGGCGCTATCGATTCTGATTCTGCTGGTCGGTTCGTGCCTGAACTACATCATTCCTAATCCGCAGCGCGTCTTCGTCTATGTTTATAGTGCAAGCGTGCTGCCGGGGATGGTGCCGTGGTTTGTGATTCTGATTAGCCAGCTGCGTTTTCGCCGGGCGCATAAAGCGGCGATGGCCAGCCATCCGTTCCGTTCGATTTTGTTCCCGTGGGCAAACTATTTGACGATGGCGTTCCTGGTTTGCGTTCTGATCGGTATGTACTTTAATGAAGATACCCGTATGTCGCTGTTTGTCGGTATCATCTTCCTGTGCGCCGTGACGCTTGTTTACAAGGTTTTTGGCCTCAACCGTCAAGGTATCGCCCAGAAAACGGGGGAATAAGCGGCAAAACGCGCAAAGCGTAACCAAACGCGCATTTTATTTAAAAAGGCACTAGACAGCGGGGTGTGAAGTCCGTATTATCCACCCCCGCAACGGCGCTAAGCGCCCGTAGCTCAGCTGGATAGAGCGCTGCCCTCCGGAGGCAGAGGTCTCAGGTTCGAATCCTGTCGGGCGCACCATTCACCCGGTGCTGGAGCTGCGGTGGTTTCGATACCGCGTAAAAAGATTTGTAGTGGTGGCTATAGCTCAGTTGGTAGAGCCCTGGATTGTGATTCCAGTTGTCGTGGGTTCGAATCCCATTAGCCACCCCATTATTAAAAGTTGTGAAATGCGAAGGTGGCGGAATTGGTAGACGCGCTAGCTTCAGGTGTTAGTGTCCTTACGGACGTGGGGGTTCAAGTCCCCCCCCTCGCACCACGACTTAATGAATTGAACTAAAAATTCAAAAAAGCAGTACATCGGCGAGTAGCGCAGCTTGGTAGCGCAACTGGTTTGGGACCAGTGGGTCGGAGGTTCGAATCCTCTCTCGCCGACCAATTTTGAACCCCGCTTCGGCGGGGTTTTTCTTTTTCTGCATCACTTAATTTCTTCTTCTTTTCTGCTGTTGCTTCTCAGAGACAACCCTGTTTGCCATTGTCGCCATTTGGTGACGATTAACTTTATGATATTTCAGCGCTTTCGTGTATCGGGTGAGATCTGTCTCTGCTGAGCGACAATTCATCGCGTGTCCGGCAGGCAGAAATAGGGAAAGCTGCCGACAACCCGCGCCAGCACAGGGATCGTGAATTGTCTTAATCCTTATTTTTAGCGGTGCAATCCTGGCATGCAATGTGCAATAATATACGGGTAGATGCTCATTCCATCTCTTATGCTCGCCATAGTGCCTCATAAACTCAGGAATGATGCAGAGCCGTTTACGGTGCTTATCGTCCACAGACAGATGTCGCTTCGGCCTCATCAAACACCATGGACATAACGTTGAGTGAAGCACCCATTTATGTTGTCATACAGACCTGTTTAACGCCTGCTCTAAAAGAGCAGGCGTTTTTTTATTTCTGCGGTGGGGAAATTTGTAGGCCCGGTAAGTGAAGCGCCACCGGGCGTTAGGGCGTTACTGCGGGGGCGTGTTTTGTAACGTCAGCATCAGGCCGTCACGGCGCATGGTGGCCGCTTCTTCCGGTTGATGCAGGCGGTCGAGCGCGTCAGCAAGCCAGGCGTAATCGTACGCATCCGGGCGTTGCTTGAGCGCCGCGCGGAAGGCAACGGTCGCTTCCTGCCATTCGCCATGCTTCATCAGCGACTGGCCCAGCGTGCTCCATAGCAGCGGACGATCGCCGACGGTCTTGATCTGCTGACGCAGCACTTTTTCCAACTGTTCCGGGTTATTGGTTTTCAGACGAGGAATTGGCAGCACCAGGCGATCGTCATATTGACGCTTCAGACCGTCGATAATAATCTGCTGCGCCATATCGTGATCGTCGCATTCAATCAGATGCTCAGCCATTGCCACCTGCAGGGCGACCTGATGGCGGGTTTTACGGCTCTGGTTTTTCCACCATTCGCGTAGACCATCGCTGCCCTGATCGGCACGCGCCTGATCCATCAAACCAATCCACGCCTGCTGTTCCAGCATCGCACGATGTTCTTCATCACCGACGTTAGCTTTCGCCATTGACGGGATGATATCGAGCAGAGAACTCCAGGCGCCGGTACGGATGTAGGCCTGTTCCGCCAGACGTAATACTTCCGGATGACGCGGAGTCACCTCCAGCAGTTTGTCCACGCCGTGGCGCGCGGCATGATTCTCGTTGCGCGCCAGTTGCAGGCGGACACGTGAAATCTCAACCGGGATCGTGTCGTTACCGGCGAGTTCTGCCGCACGTTCCAGATGCTGGTTCGCACGGGCTTCATCGCCGCGCTGTTGCGCCGCTTCTGCGGCGAGCAGGTAGTTCACCACCGGCTGCTCAGCATGATCGGCATTTTTTGCCATTAGCTTCTCAACCTGCTGATAGTCACCTTCCGCCAGTTTCAACAGCGCCTGTTCGGTCTGTTTGCGGGCGCGACGACGTTTACGGCCAACAAACCAACCGCGCGTATGTGCGCCGGTACGGAAGATGCGGCGTAACAACCACTCAATGGCAAACAGGACGACCATCGCCAGGATCAGGATGATGACCAGTCCTGTTACGCTGGTTTCAATGTTGTACGTGTCGGTCTGGATCAGGACGTAACCCTGATGACCGGCAATCATCGGGCCGATCACGATACCCGCGATCAGCAGCACAAAGAGCAATAATACTTTTAGCATCATTATTCTCCTTGCGGCACGGCTGCCGGGGCTTCTGCCTGCGGTGCTTCAGGCGCAGGGACGGGCGCCGCTTCAGACGGTGCGGCAGCCGGTTGTGCCAGCAGGTTGCGTACGCGGGTTTGCATCAGTTTTTCGAGGATCGCCTGGCTTTGCAGCGTTTCCGGTACGTTCATCGTGATGCTCTGCTGGCTTAGCTTGTCCACTTCCTCAAGGAACGCTTTCGTCGTGGCGTCGTCGGTATCGTAGTAAGCACGTACCCAGGTGGAGACGTTATCCAGCGCCTGACGGTAGGTCTCTTCCTGATGGCGCGGCACTGCCTGTGCGGCAACCAGCAGACGAGAGCGGATATTTTCCCGCAGATAAACATCCTGATTCGGCGCTAACAGCGGGACGGCGGTATCATCGCGACGACGGATGGTGATAAAGCTGTCCATAAAGTTCTGCCAGCTTTTTTGCAGATTGACGCGCCACTCGCTGATCGAACTGGAAAGCTCAGGGCTGTCGGAGTCCATCGGCGAACCGTCGCTGTCGTTGTCTGCCAGACGCAGGTTATCTATCTGGTTAGAGAGCTGGTTAATTTTCAGGATGATGCCGTCGTAATCGACCTGAGCCACAGAGGAAAGGCTGGCGATATCATCGGTGATTGCCCGGCGCGCGGTAATCAGGCTGGGATCGTTCATGTCCGCGAGGCTCGCATCAGCACTCTTGAGCAGCGCGGCCGCCGTCGTGACATCCTGATCGCTCCACAGCTTACGCCCGGCCAGTTTGACCAGGAAATCGGCCTGCGCGAGCAGCCAGGTTTTGGCATCGCTGCCGGAGATGGTGGCGACTTTCTGTTGGACTTCATCCAACTGTTTCGCCAGCTCAGTTTGCTGACGGTTGGCCTGCTCCAGTTGTGCTGCCTGCTGTTTAATGACGCCTTCCAGTTCCGCTTTTTGGCTTTCCTGCGCTTTTTGCAGCGCGGTCAGTTGATTAGCCAGCGCATCGCTGGTTGCGGTCTGCGTGGTCGCCTGTTGTTTTCCCCAGCCATAGAGCCCAACACCTGCGGCCAGCGCAATGGCAATCGCCACCGCACTCAGTATCAGCGCAGTGCCGTTTTTACTCTTTTTTTCAGCAGTAGCTGGCTGTGGCTGAGTCTCCACGGCCTCCCTGGTCTCTTCAACCACGGCGGAGGATTTTTCTTGTTCCGTCATTATGGCTTCCCATTATGAGAGTTATTGTAATGCGCGCAGTAGCGCATCGTTGTCGGCGTTATCAGCGACCTTAATATCTTGCCAGCCCAGTTCCCGGGCGAGGTGCGCCAGACGCTCGCTGACGACGATAAGCCGACAGCGTAGTAACCAGTTTTCACGATACCACTGCGGGATCAGCGCGTTGAGCTGTTGCAGCATTTCCCCGCTGGTGACCACTACCGTTGTCACGCCGCGCGACTGCCAGCGCATCGCTTCCTGTGCTCCATCGTAATGTTTAGCACTACGTTGATAACATTCATAAAACGTGACATCAGCGCCGCGTGCCGTTAGGGTTTCACCTAACAGCTCGCGACCGCCGTTGCCGCGTAAAATCAGCGCACGTTTGCCCGCAATATTTTGTAATTCAGGTAATTGTAGCAAGACTTCGCTGATTTCCCGATCCAGCGGATAGCGAATGTCGTATCCGCTGACGGTATGCAGTGCCAGAGCGGTCGTGCGACCAATGGCAAAATAGCGCGCGGCGGCGGGCCACTTCAGCCCTTCACGTTCCAGTTGCGCATGGGCAAAAGAGACCGCGTGCTGTGATAACACAAAGAGCAGATCGTTATCGGTGATCGCCGAAAACGCCCCGGCCAGCCGCGATAAATCCCGACCCGGGGTAAATTCGATGAGCGGAAAACTCCAGGCCTCCTGCCCCAGTGTGCGCAGACGGCTCACTAACGCTTCCCCTGCGGGAGACGGGCGGGTGACCAGGATACTCATGCGGGGGATTCTCCGTTATAGACCTCGGTCAGAATGGCGCGGGCACCGTTATCCAGCAGCTCTTCGGCCAGTGAAATGCCCATCTGTTCCGCCTGTTCGGGCGAGCCACGGCGCTCTCCGCGTACCATTTGCGAACCGTCTGGCGAACCGACCAGCGCACGTAGCCAAATCTCACCGTTATTGAATTCAGCATAGCTGCCAATTGGCACCTGACAGCCTCCTTCCAGGCGGGTATTCATCGCGCGCTCGGCTTTGACGCGCAGTGCAGTGATTTCATCATTCAGCGGCGCCAGCAACGCCTGAGTCCGGCTGTCGTCGAGGCGGCATTCGATACCCACCGCGCCTTGTCCCACGGCCGGCAACGACACTTCTGGCGGTAGCGCAGTGCGAATACGTGATTCCAGCCCTAAGCGTTTTAAACCGGCAACGGCCAGGATAATGGCATCGTAGTCGCCGTTATCCAGCTTGCTCAGGCGGGTTCCAACGTTGCCGCGCAGAGAACGGATGACGAGATCCGGACGGCGTTCAGCCAGTTGACACTGACGGCGTAAACTGGAGGTTCCCACGATGCTGCCAGCAGGCAGTTCATCAAGGGTGTTGTAAGTGTTCGAGACAAAGGCGTCGCGCGGATCTTCGCGTTCGCAGATGGTGACCAGTCCCAGACCTTCCGGGAATTCGACCGGAACATCTTTCATCGAGTGCACCGCGATGTCGGCACGTTTTTCGAGCAGCGCAACTTCCAGCTCTTTTACGAACAAGCCTTTACCGCCTACTTTCGCCAGTGGGGTATCAAGAATTACGTCGCCACGCGTCACCATAGGCACCAGTTCCACGACCAGGCCGGGGTGGTTCGCCATCAGGGCGTCTTTGACATAATGTGCCTGCCAGAGCGCAAGGGGGCTTTGGCGTGTGGCAATTCTTAAAACATTGTCTAACATGCTTGTTACCGTCATTATCGTCCGTGGTTCATCCTAACATCCTTACAAGTGGGATGTCAGTGTTACGGTCAAAGGTAAGTCAAGGATAAGGCGCTGCGTTGCGGCTGGCACTATTTAATGACGAGGAACCGTCCGATCGTACCTCAGAATTTACGCGAAGCGATTAGTGCTACACTTGTATGTAGCGCATCTTTCTTTACGGTCAATGAGCAAGGTGTTAAATTGATCACGTTTTAGACCATTTTTTCGACTGAACGCACAAAAAAAAGGTCGTAAAAGGTAACGGTTATTTTTGTCATTTGGTTTATCCCGAATGGTGGTGGTTGTTGGTAAGCGGATCGCGCTGCGGCAATCGACAGCATGACGGGTAGCAACATCAGGCGATACGTCTTGTACCTCTATATTGAGACTCTGAAACAGAGGCTGGATGCCATTAATCAACTGCGTGTAGATCGCGCGCTTGCTGCCATGGGCCCTGCTTTCCAGCAGGTATACAGTCTTCTGCCGACATTATTGCACTATCACCATCCGCTGATGCCAGGGTACCTTGATGGTAACGTTCCCAGAGGCATTTGCTTCTACACGCCTGATGAAACCCAACGCCACTATCTGAACGAACTGGAACTGTATCGCGGTCTGGCGCCGCAGGATCCGCCAAAAGGTGAACTGCCGATCACCGGCGTTTATTCCATGGGCAGCACCTCCTCTGTGGGACAAAGCTGTTCGTCGGATCTTGATATCTGGGTGTGCCACCAGTCCTGGCTCGACAGCGACGAACGGCAACTGCTGCAGCGTAAATGCAGCCTGCTGGAAAGCTGGGCTGCCTCGCTGGGAGTGGAAGTCAGCTTCTTCCTGATTGATGAAAACCGTTTCCGCCATAATGAAAGCGGCAGTCTGGGGGGTGAAGACTGTGGCTCGACGCAGCACATTCTGCTGCTGGATGAATTCTATCGTACCGCGGTGCGTCTTGCCGGTAAGCGTATTCTGTGGAATATGGTGCCGGGCGATGAAGAAGAGCATTACGACGACTACGTCATGACGCTCTACGCCCAGGGCGTGCTCACGCCGAACGAATGGTTGGATCTGGGCGGCTTAAGCTCGCTCTCTGCTGAAGAGTACTTTGGCGCAAGCCTCTGGCAGCTGTATAAAAGTATCGATTCACCGTACAAAGCGGTGCTGAAAACGCTGCTGCTGGAAGCCTACTCCTGGGAATATCCCAATCCACGCCTGTTGGCGAAAGACATTAAACAGCGCCTGCATGATGGTGAGATCGTCTCGTTTGGTCTTGACCCATACTGCATGATGCTGGAACGCGTGACCGAATACCTCACGGCGATTGAAGACCCGACGCGCCTGGATTTGGTGCGCCGATGTTTCTATTTAAAAGTGTGTGAGAAACTGAGCCGCGAACGTGCCTGCGTGGGCTGGCGTCGTGAAGTGCTCAGTCAGTTAGTGAGTGAGTGGGGATGGGACGACGCCCGTCTGTCTATGCTCGACAACCGGGCGAACTGGAAGATCGATCAGGTGCGTGAAGCGCACAACGAACTGCTCGATGCCATGATGCAGAGCTACCGTAATCTGATCCGCTTTGCGCGTCGTAATAATCTCAGCGTCAGCGCCAGCCCGCAGGATATTGGCGTTCTGACCCGTAAGCTGTATGCCGCGTTTGAAGCGTTGCCGGGTAAAGTCACGCTGGTAAACCCGCAGATTTCACCGGACCTCTCCGAACCGAATTTAACGTTTATCCACGTTCCGCCGGGTCGTGCCAACCGTTCAGGTTGGTATCTCTACAACCGTGCGCCAAACATGGATTCCATCATCAGCCATCAGCCGCTGGAATATAACCGCTATTTGAATAAGTTGGTGGCCTGGGCGTGGTTTAACGGTCTGCTGACGTCGCGCACGCATCTGTTTATTAAGGGCAATGGCATTGTCGATCTGCCGAAGTTGCAGGAGATGGTGGCCGATGTGTCGCACCACTTCCCGCTGCGCCTGCCTGCGCCGACGCCGAAAGCGCTCTACAGCCCGTGTGAAATTCGCCATCTGGCGATTATCGTCAATCTCGAATATGACCCGACAGCGGCGTTCCGCAATCAGGTGGTCCATTTTGACTTCCGTAAGCTGGATGTCTTCAGTTTTGGCGAAGAGCAGAATTGCCTGGTGGGCAGCGTAGATCTGCTGTATCGCAACTCGTGGAACGAAGTGCGAACGCTGCATTTCAACGGCGAACAGGCGATGATAGAAGCGCTGAAAACGATTCTGGGCAAAATGCACCAGGACGCCGCGCCACCCGATAGCGTAGAAGTGTTCTGCTACAGCCAGCATCTGCGCGGTTTGATTCGTACCCGCGTGCAGCAGTTGGTTTCAGAGTGCATCGAGCTGCGTCTCTCCAGTACCCGTCAGGAAACAGGACGCTTTAAGGCGCTGCGCGTTTCCGGTCAAACCTGGGGTCTGTTCTTTGAACGCCTGAACGTGTCGGTACAGAAGCTGGAAAACGCCATCGAATTCTACGGCGCGATATCGCATAACAAACTGCATGGTCTGTCCGTTCAGGTGGAGACCAATCAGGTGAAACTGCCGTCGGTCGTGGATGGTTTCGCCAGCGAGGGAATCATTCAGTTCTTCTTTGAAGAGACTGGCGATGAGAAGGGCTTTAACATCTACATTCTGGACGAGAGTAATCGTGCGGAAGTGTATCACCACTGCGAAGGCAGCAAAGAGGAGCTGGTGCGTGATGTCAGCCGTTTCTACTCCTCATCGCACGACCGCTTTACCTATGGCTCCAGCTTCATCAACTTCAACCTGCCGCAGTTCTATCAGATTGTGAACACGGAAGGGCGCGCACAGGTGATCCCGTTCCGCGCGCAGTCGCTTGGCAACGTTCCGCCAGCCAATCAGGATAACGACACGCCGCAGTTGCAGCAGTATTTCTCGTAATGGTTTTGCCGGATGCCATCCGGCAAATAAGACTTAACGAAAGCTGACGTCTTCGCCCGCCTGGTGCGTAGCCGCCTGTTCCAGCAGATCCCAGAAGGTTTCCCCGCTTCGGTCACAAACCCATTCGTCGCCTTTCAGGTCGAAATGGTAGCCGCCCTGTTTGGTCGCCAGCCACACCTGGTGCAGCGGCTCCTGACGGTTGATAATGATTTTGCTGCCGTTTTCAAAGCTAATGGTCAGCACGCCGCCGTTGATTTCACAGTCGATATCGCTGTCGCCATCCCAGTCGTCAAGACGCTCTTCGATGGTCATCCACAGGGTATCGGCCAGGCGATGAAATTCACTGTCGTTCATTGTCGTTTCCCGTTTTTTCGTGATGGCGGCAGTATAACCTGAAACAAATCGCGTTGCAGATTACAGGCAAACTCTTGCTTTTACGCCTTCTCCTGCGATGATAGAAAACAGAAAGTATGAACTTACAGGCAATCCATAATGAAAAACGTGTTTCAGGCACTCGCTGTTCTTCTCACTCTGTTCAGCCTGACGGGGTGTGGCCTCAAAGGGCCACTCTACTTCCCACCGGCTGATAAAACCGCACCGCCGCCGACTAAACCGGTTGATACACAAACGCAATCAACTCAGCCCGAACAAAACGATCGTGCTACGGGAGATGGGCCTTCCCAGGTGAACTACTGACGGTGTGTTTCTGTACCCGCGTGAACGGAGTGAACAATGCAATTCTCTAAAATGCATGGCCTTGGCAACGATTTTATGGTCGTCGACGCGGTAACGCAGAATGTCTTTTTTTCGCCAGAATTGATCCGTCGCTTATCAGACAGACATCTGGGGGTGGGATTTGATCAACTGCTGGTGGTTGAACCTCCGTACGATCCTGAGCTGGATTTTCATTACCGCATTTTTAATGCCGACGGCAGCGAAGTGTCGCAATGCGGCAATGGCGCGCGCTGCTTTGCCCGTTTTGTGCGCCTCAAAGGGTTAACCAACAAACGTGACATTCGCGTCAGCACGGCGAATGGGCGGATGGTGCTGAGCGTGACGGACGATGAACTGGTGCGCGTCAACATGGGCGAACCCAACTTTGAACCGTCGCAGGTGCCTTTTCGCGCTAACAAAGCGGAAAAGACCTATATTATGCGAGCAGCGGAACAAACAATATTGTGCGGTGTGGTTTCAATGGGCAACCCGCACTGCGTGATTCAGGTCGATGATGTCGACACGGCGACTGTGGAAACGCTGGGACCGGTTCTGGAAAGCCACGAACGTTTTCCTGAACGGGCAAATATTGGTTTTATGCAGGTCGTGAAGCGCGAGCATATTCGTTTACGCGTTTATGAGCGCGGTGCGGGAGAGACGCAGGCTTGTGGGAGCGGCGCATGCGCGGCCGTCGCCGTCGGCATCCAACAAGGTTTGCTGGCGGAAGAAGTCCGCGTGGAATTACCTGGCGGTCGCCTTGATATCGCCTGGAAAGGCCCGGGTCATCCGTTATACATGACTGGCCCGGCGGCACATGTCTATGACGGGTTTATCCATCTATGAAGCAACCAGGGGAAGAACTACAGGAAACGCTTACGGAACTCGATGACCGGGCGGTCGTCGACTATCTGCAGAAAAACCCTGAGTTTTTTATCCGCAACGCGCATGCTGTGGAAGCCATGCGGGTGCCGCACCCGGTGCGGGGCACCGTCTCGCTCGTCGAGTGGCATATGGCCCGCGCGCGCAACCACATCAACGTCCTTGAAGAAAACATGTCGTTGTTGATGGCGCAGGCGAATGCGAACGAAAGCCTGTTTTATCGCCTGCTGCATTTGCAGGGACGTCTGGTCGCAGCCACCAGCCTTGATGATATGCTGATGCGCTTTCATCGCTGGGCGCGTGAACTGGGCCTTGCCGGTGCGACGGTGCGTCTGTTTCCCGATCGCTGGCGTCTCGGCGCGCCGTCGAGCTATACCCATCTGGCGTTAAGCCGTCAGGCCTTCGAACCGCTGCGGATACAGCGGCTGGGGCAGGAACAGCACTATCTGGGCACCCTGAATGGTCCGGAACTGCTGGTGGTGCTTCCCGAGGCGAAGGCGATTGGTTCGGTGGCGATGTCGATGCTGGGACGTGACGGCGATCTGGGCGTCATTCTGTTCAGCAGTCGCGATATGCATCACTATCAGGCGGGCCAGGGAACGCAACTCTTGCATGAAATTGCGCTGATGATGCCGGATCTGCTGGAGCGCTGGATTGAACGTGTATGACGGACTTCACCACCGATGTTACCCGCTTTCTGCGCTATCTGGGCGTAGAACGCCAGCTTAGCCCCATCACGCTGAAGAACTATCAGCGTCAGCTTGATGCCATCATCGCCTTAGCCGGAGAAGCTGGGCTGCAAAGTTGGCAACAATGTGACGCTGCAATGGTGCGCAGTTTTGCGGTGCGCAGTCGCCGCAAAGGCCTTGGGCCCGCGAGCCTCGCGCTACGTCTTTCTGCTCTGCGCAGTTTCTTCGACTGGATGGTCAGCGAAGGCAAGCTGAAAGCCAATCCGGCGAAAGGGGTACAGGCACCCAAAGCGCCGCGCCATTTGCCGAAAAATATCGACGTTGATGACGTTAACCGTCTGCTGGATATCGACCTTAACGATCCGCTCGCCGTGCGCGACCGCGCGATGCTCGAGGTGATGTACGGCGCGGGTCTGCGTTTGTCGGAACTGGTGGGACTGGATATCAAACATCTGGATCTCGACACCGGCGAAGTGTGGGTGATGGGGAAAGGCAGCAAAGAGCGTCGCCTGCCTATTGGTCGCAATGCGGTCGCGTGGATTGAGCACTGGCTGGATCTGCGCGGGCTGTTTGGCAGTGATGAAGACGCGCTGTTTTTGTCAAAGCTGGGCAACCGTATATCCGCGCGCAACGTGCAAAAGCGTTTTGCCGAATGGGGCATTAAGCAGGGGTTAAACAGCCACGTGCATCCACATAAGCTGCGTCACTCCTTTGCCACGCATATGCTGGAGTCGAGCGGCGACCTGCGAGGCGTACAGGAACTGTTGGGGCACGCCAACCTCTCGACCACGCAAATCTATACTCATCTTGATTTTCAACACCTGGCCTCGGTGTACGATGCGGCGCATCCACGCGCCAAACGGGGGAAATAATGCGTTTTTACCGGTCTCCAGGACCCATCTCAGCGATCACTTTCGATCTTGATGACACCCTTTACGATAACCGTCCGGTTATCCAGCGCACCGAGCAGGAAGCGCTCGCCTTTGTGCAAAGCTACCATCCGGCACTCCGTACGCTACAAAATGCCGACCTGCAACGTTTGCGTCAGGCGGTGCGTGAAGCCGAGCCGGAAATTTATCACGACGTGACCCGCTGGCGGCATCGCGCTGTTGAGCGGGCGATGCTGAACGCCGGGCTTTCCGCGGAAGAGGCGGTGGCTGGCGCGAACGCCGCGATGATGAACTTTGCGAAGTGGCGCAGTCGGGTCGATGTCCCGCAAGAGACACACGATACGCTGAAAGCCTTAGCGAAAAAGTGGCCGCTGGTGGCGATCACCAACGGTAACGCGCAGCCGGAACTGTTTGGCCTCGGCGATTACTTCGAATTTGTACTGCGTGCCGGTCCGGACGGACGCTCAAAACCGTTCAGTGATATGTACTTCCTGGCGGCGGAAAAGCTGAATGTACCGATCGGCGAGATCCTGCACGTGGGCGACGATCTGACGACCGACGTTGCCGGGGCGATCCGCAGCGGATTGCAGGCCTGCTGGATCAAGCCAGAAAATGCTGACCTGATGCACACCGTTGACAGCCGTTTACTGCCGCATATCGAAATTTCACAGTTGGCATCTCTGACCTCGCTGATATAATCACCCGCAGTTCTGTATAAAATTCCAGGGTTTTGGCGGATGGCGCTACGCTTATCCGCCCTACGCTGACTGCGATCACGTAGGCCCGATAAGCGAAGCGCCATCGGGCATTTCGCAGTTTATCTATTCCTAACGCGGCGGTGCCAATGGACGTTTCTTACCTGCTCGACAGCCTCAATGATAAACAGCGCGAAGCGGTGGCCGCGCCACGTAGCAACATGCTGGTTCTCGCGGGGGCGGGGAGTGGTAAAACACGCGTGCTGGTACACCGTATCGCCTGGCTGTTGACGGTAGAAAATAACTCACCGTACTCGATTATGGCGGTCACCTTTACCAACAAAGCGGCGGCGGAGATGCGTCACCGCATCGGCCAGATTATGGGCACCAGCCAGGGCGGCATGTGGGTGGGCACCTTCCACGGTCTGGCGCACCGACTGCTGCGCGCGCATCACATGGATGCGAATTTGCCGCAGGACTTCCAAATCCTCGACAGTGAAGACCAGCTGCGCCTGCTTAAGCGTCTGATCAAGGCGATGAACCTCGACGAGAAGCAGTGGCCGGCGCGTCAGGCGATGTGGTACATCAACGGGCAGAAAGACGAAGGTCTGCGCCCGCATCATATTCAGAGCTTTGGTAACCCGATTGAGCAAACCTGGCAAAAGGTTTATCAGGCCTATCAGGAAGCGTGCGATCGTGCGGGACTGGTGGATTTCGCCGAACTGCTGCTGCGCGCGCATGAGTTGTGGCTCAATAAGCCGCATATTCTTCAGCACTACCGCGAGCGTTTCACCAATATCCTGGTGGACGAATTCCAGGATACCAACAACATTCAGTATGCCTGGATTCGTCTGCTGGCTGGCGATACCGGCAAAGTGATGATTGTCGGCGATGACGACCAGTCTATCTATGGCTGGCGCGGCGCGCAGGTAGAGAACATCCAGCGCTTCCTGAACGACTTCCCCGGCGCACAAACGATCCGCCTTGAGCAGAACTACCGCTCCACCAGCAATATCCTCAGCGCGGCTAACGCCCTGATCGAGAACAACAACGGGCGTCTGGGTAAAAAACTGTGGACCGATGGCGTCGAAGGCGAGCCGATTTCGCTCTACTGCGCGTTTAACGAACTGGATGAAGCGCGTTTTGTCGTCAACCGGATCAAAACCTGGCAGGACAACGGCGGTGCGCTTGAGCAGTGCGCCATTCTCTATCGCAGTAACGCCCAGTCGCGTGTGCTGGAAGAGGCATTGTTACAGGCCAGCATGCCGTACCGTATCTACGGTGGCATGCGCTTCTTCGAACGTCAGGAAATCAAAGACGCCCTCTCTTATCTGCGTTTGATTGCCAACCGTAATGATGACGCTGCCTTTGAACGCGTGGTGAATACCCCAACGCGCGGGATTGGCGATCGGACGCTGGACGTGGTGCGCCAGGCTTCGCGCGATCGCCAGCTCACGCTGTGGCAGGCGTGTCGTGAACTGTTGCAGGAAAAAGCGCTGGCCGGTCGTGCCGCCAGTGCGCTGCAACGTTTTATGGAACTGATCGACGCGCTGGCGCAGGAAACCGCCGACATGCCGCTGCATGTACAGACCGACCGGGTGATTAAAGACTCAGGCCTGCGCATGATGTATGAGCAGGAGAAAGGCGAGAAAGGCCAGACGCGCATCGAGAACTTAGAGGAACTGGTGACGGCGACGCGTCAGTTCAGCTACAACGAAGAAGACGAAGACCTGATGCCGTTGCAGGCATTTCTCTCCCATGCGGCGCTGGAAGCGGGCGAAGGGCAGGCGGATACCTGGCAGGACGCGGTACAGCTCATGACGCTGCACTCGGCGAAGGGGCTGGAGTTTCCGCAGGTGTTTATCGTCGGGATGGAAGAGGGGATGTTCCCCAGCCAGATGTCGCTGGACGAGGGCGGACGACTTGAAGAAGAGCGTCGTCTGGCCTACGTCGGCGTGACCCGTGCGATGCAAAAACTGACGTTAACCTATGCCGAAACGCGCCGGCTGTATGGCAAAGAGGTGTATCACCGTCCATCACGCTTCATCGGCGAGTTGCCGGAAGAGTGCGTTGAAGAGGTGCGCCTGCGTGCAACGATCAGCCGTCCGGTGAGCCATCAACGGATGGGGACGCCGATGGCGGAGAATGACACCGGCTACAAGCTGGGCCAGCGTGTGCGTCATGCTAAGTTCGGCGAGGGCACCATTGTGAATCTGGAAGGCAGCGGCGAACACAGCCGGTTGCAGGTGGCCTTCCAGGGACAGGGAATCAAATGGCTCGTCGCCGCGTATGCGAAGCTGGAAACGGTCTAACTTATAGATAAATATCACTTAAATTTCCCTCTCTGCTAACCTTTCTGCATAAGGGGAAATTATTACTTTTTCGCGTTTCGTTGCGTGTTGACGGCAAATTTTTGCTGGCGTAACATGCGCGCACGATTACGCTAAGAGGACATTCGCCTTGGACACACCCAGTAGATACTGGCTCATTATCCTGTCATCCAGGATCAACTCCTAAGGCTATCCCTTTTTGCTGATAGCCTTAGCGGTTGTCAGCGACCTTCTCTATTTTCCCGTCGCGCTGAGTCAGGCTGTTTAATGGTCTGAAACCCAATTGTTTCTGTGTGCCCACCGAACTGTCCGATATTTTTAAGCATTGGGAGTCCCGGTCATGTTGAGCGCATTTCAACTGGAAAATAACCGACTCATCCGGCTGGAAGTCGAAGAGTCACAAACCCTGATTGATGCCGTATGGGTCGACCTGGTCGAGCCGGACGACGACGAGCGACTGCGCGTACAATCTGAGCTGGGCCAAAGCCTGGCGACACGTCCTGAACTGGAAGACATCGAAGCATCCGCCCGTTTCTTCGAAGACGAAGACGGTCTGCACATCCACTCCTTTTTCTTCTTCGAAGATGCGGAAGACCACGCGGGTAACTCCACCGTGGCATTCACCATTCGCGATGGCCGCCTGTTTACTCTGCGTGAACGTGAGCTGCCCGCGTTTCGTCTGTATCGTATGCGTGCCCGTAGCCAGGCCATGGTTGACGGTAACGCCTATGAACTGCTGCTGGATCTGTTCGAAACCAAAATTGAGCAATTGGCGGATGAAATTGAAAATATCTACAGCGATCTGGAAGAGCTGAGTCGGGTGATTATGGAAGGTCATCAGGGCGATGAGTACGATGAGGCGCTCTCGACGCTGGCGGAACTGGAAGATATCGGCTGGAAAGTTCGCCTGTGTCTGATGGATACCCAGCGCGCACTGAACTTCCTGGTTCGCAAAGCGCGTTTGCCGGGCGGACAACTGGAACAGGCGCGCGAGATCCTGCGAGATATCGAATCCCTGCTGCCGCACAACGAATCCCTGTTCCAGAAAGTGAACTTCCTGATGCAGGCGGCGATGGGCTTTATCAACATCGAGCAGAACCGGATCATCAAGATCTTCTCGGTGGTTTCCGTGGTTTTCCTGCCGCCGACGCTGGTGGCATCCAGCTATGGGATGAACTTCGAGTTTATGCCTGAGCTGCGCTGGAGCTTTGGTTATCCGGGCGCGATTATCTTCATGCTGCTCGCAGGTCTGGCGCCGTATCTGTACTTTAAGCGCAAGAACTGGCTGTAGTATCACGCCCGGTGGCGCTACGCTTACCGGGCTTACAAACCCCAGGTTTGCTCATTCTTAACCTTCAGCAGATAGAACCAGATATTCGCTTTGAAACCGACTAATGCGGAAATTGCGTATCCGATGATACTTATGTCATAGGCCATGGAGATAGCACCTACCGCCAGAAAGAGGAGTAATACGGTAATGCCTTTCTTCCACAGGCCTAAATAAAAAAGGTAAATGAAAGAAAACACTAATGCCCAAATATTTAACCCCATACTCATTTTCTGGCTGAAAGAGAGGGTTTTGTAGCCTGAAGCGTAAAGCGGAGGTGTCTTCCAGAAACCAGGAAGACCGTACTGGTCATAGAATGCAAATCTGGCCCGCCACTTTTCGCTAAGTTCTCCGATCGTATCCTCGTTCTTTTCCATAACATTCCCTTCTTCGCGACATAATAAACATGCTAAGCATCTGTCAGTGAAAAAAAGAACGAAACAAGATTATAGGGAAGTGGTGTTATTTCAGAATTTATAAAGATTCTTCCGACAGAAGAACGCTGCCGGATGGCGGCTACGCCTTATCAGGCCTACAGGTAACGTAGGCCTGATAAGCGAAGCGCCATCAGGCCTATCACGACTACATTCCCTTGCGCGTTCTGCGCTGGGTATAAATCGCATCCGTCACGAAGATCGCCAGTGCGACCCAGATAAAGGCGAACGTCACCATTTTATCCGATCCTGGAACCTCCCCGTAGAACGTCACGGCCAGCAGGAACATTAGCGTCGGGCCGATGTACTGGAAAAAGCCCAGCGTAGAAAGCCGCAGACGGGTCGCCGCACCGGTGAAGCACAGCAGCGGCACCGTGGTCACCACCCCGGCAGCAATCAGCAGCAGGTTGAGCGACATCGGGTTCTGTCCCATATGGCTGGTTGAGCTGTCGGCGATGCCGAACAGGTAGATTGCGGCAATGGGCAGCAGCCACAGGGTTTCCACCAGCATCCCGGTTTGCGCTTCAACGGCGATTTTCTTGCGCACCAGACCGTAAAAAGCAAAACTGAACGCCAGTCCCAGCGCGATAATGGGCAATGAGCCGAAGGTCCAGAGCTGCACCAGAACGCCACAGGTCGCCAGAATCACCGCCAGCCACTGCATCCGGCGAAAGCGTTCACCGAGAAAAAGCATCCCCAACACAATATTCACCAGCGGGTTGATAAAGTAACCCAGGCTGGCTTCCAGCATATGGTGGTTGTTTACCGCCCAGATAAACAGCAGCCAGTTACCCCCCACGAGTACCGCAGAGAGCGCCAGCAGGAAGATCTTTTTCGGCGTTTGCAGCAGCGCCTTCACGCTCGACCACTGACGGCTGATGCTGATCAGCGCCACCATAAAGAAAAACGACCAGATCACGCGATGGGTCAGGATTTCATCTGCGGGGACGTAATAAATTAGCTTGAAGTACGCCGGAGCGATCCCCCAAATAAAATAGGCGGCAAGAGCGAGTAACACGCCCAGCCGCGTTTGTTTTGCATCCATCGGGAAAACTCATGTCTGAAATGTAACAGCAGTTTACCTGTTTTTACCCCACCATATAAGTGGCGGTAGCGCTGGCAATATAAAGCCGGTCTTCGTTATGCAGTTCCACACGTGCCACGGCGACTTTGTTCCCTGCGCGCAGCAGACTGCTGGTGGCGGTAAAGCGATTGCCCCGACCCGGACGCAGGTAGTCCACGCGCAGATCGATGGTCCCCATGCGGGACAGACGCTGACGCAGTTCGTCTTCACTGATGGTTTCATGGCGCGTCAGGGTACTGCCGACACACACCAGTCCGGCTGCCACGTCCAGAGCAGAGGCGATCACTCCGCCATGCAGAATGCTCTGCGCCCAGTTCCCGACCATCATCGGCTGATTATTAAAGGCCAGTTGGGCAAATTCTTTTTCGTAGCGCTCCAGTTCCAGTCCCAGCGCCCGGTTAAACGGCATGTGATAGACAAACATTTCGCCCACGAGCTTCAGGGCTTGCTCAGCAGTCAGTACGGCAGACATACGATTTCGACACTCCAATGGTTAATGAAATGTTGATGTTATGCTTCTTAAATGTTGTTTTCCACTTTAAGACGGGATAACTAACGAGGTGGTGTGTAAATATGTAAAATGGTTGGCAGAATAATAAACAAATCAAAAATCTTTCGTTCAGGAGAACAACAAGAATGCGGGCGATTCTGGCTTGGTTGCTACCAGCAGCAATGCTGCCGCTGACGGCGTATGCGCAAGAGGCGACGGTGAAAGAGGTTCATGATGCACCGGCGGTGCGGGGCAGTATTATCGCCAATATGCTGCAGGAGCATGATAATCCTTTTACGCTTTACCCCTACGATACGAACTACCTGATCTACACCAATACCAGCGACATGAACAAAGAAGCGATTAGTTCCTACAACTGGTCCGAAAACGCCCGCAAAGATGAAGTGAAGTTCCAACTGAGTCTGGCGTTTCCGATCTGGCGTGGGATTGCAGGGCCAAACTCGGTTCTGGGCGCCTCGTATACGCAAAAGTCCTGGTGGCAGCTATCCAACACAGAAGAGTCGTCGCCCTTTCGTGAAACCAACTACGAACCGCAGCTGTTCCTGGGCTTTGCGACGGATTATCGCGTTGCCGGATGGACACTGCGCGACGTGGAAATGGGTTACAACCATGATTCGAACGGGCGTTCCGATCCGACATCACGTAGCTGGAACCGACTTTACACGCGCCTGATGGCGGAAAACGGCAACTGGCTGGTGGAGGTCAAACCGTGGTACGTCATCGGCAGTACCGACGATAACCCGGATATCACCAAATACATGGGCTATTATCAGCTTAAGGTCGGCTATCATCTGGGTGATGCGGTGCTGAGCGCGAAGGGCCAGTACAACTGGAATACCGGTTACGGCGGTGCGGAGCTGGGGCTGAGTTATCCGATGACGAAGCATATTCGTCTCTATACTCAGGTGTATAGCGGGTACGGCGAATCGCTGATCGACTATAACTTTAATCAGACGCGTGTCGGTGTGGGCGTGATGCTCAACGATATCTTCTGATCGATGATTGTGTTTTAAACATTGCAGTTTCTCCCTCAGGCGCTGAAAATAGCGCCTGTTTTGATTTAAGCGAACGGGGTTAATGTGGCGCAGGCGGAAGTGTTGAATCTGGAATCAGGTGCTAAACAGGTTTTGCAAGAAACCTTTGGCTACCAACAGTTTCGCCCGGGTCAGGAAGCGATCATCGACACCGTCGTTTCGGGGCGCGACTGCCTGGTCGTGATGCCGACCGGGGGCGGAAAATCCCTCTGCTATCAAATCCCTGCCTTATTGCTCAACGGTCTGACCGTAGTCGTTTCGCCGCTGATCTCCCTGATGAAAGATCAGGTCGACCAACTGTTGGCGAACGGCGTGGCGGCCGCCTGTCTGAACTCGACGCAAACCCGCGAGCAGCAGCTTGAGGTGATGACAGGGTGTCGCACCGGGCAAATCCGTCTGCTCTATATCGCCCCTGAACGCCTGATGCTGGATAACTTCCTTGAGCATCTGGCGCACTGGAATCCGGTGTTACTGGCCGTGGACGAAGCGCACTGCATCTCGCAGTGGGGGCATGACTTCCGCCCGGAATATGCCGCACTCGGGCAGCTCAGACAGCGTTTTCCTGCACTGCCGTTCGTCGCGCTGACCGCGACAGCTGATGAAACCACGCGGCTGGACATTGTTCGCCTGCTGGGGCTGAACGATCCCTTAATCCAGATCAGCAGTTTTGACCGGCCAAACATTCGCTACATGCTGATGGAGAAGTTTAAACCGCTCGATCAGTTGATGCGCTATGTGCAGGAACAGCGCGGTAAATCCGGGATTATTTACTGCAACAGCCGTGCGAAGGTGGAAGACACCGCCGCGCGTCTGCAAAGCCGGGGTATTAGCGCCGCCGCGTACCATGCGGGGCTGGAAAATCACATCCGTGCCGACGTGCAGGAGAAATTCCAGCGCGACGATCTGCAAATCGTGGTGGCGACCGTCGCCTTTGGCATGGGCATCAACAAACCCAACGTGCGTTTTGTGGTGCATTTCGATATTCCCCGCAACATTGAATCTTACTACCAGGAAACCGGTCGCGCCGGGCGTGACGGCCTGCCTGCGGAGGCAATGCTGTTTTACGATCCGGCGGATATGGCGTGGCTGCGCCGCTGTCTGGAAGAAAAACCGCAGGGGCAGCTACAGGATATTGAACGGCATAAGCTAAACGCGATGGGCGCGTTTGCCGAGGCGCAAACCTGCCGTCGTCTGGTGCTGCTTAACTACTTCGGTGAAGGACGTCAGGAGCCGTGCGGCAACTGCGATATCTGTCTCGATCCGCCAAAACAGTACGACGGTCTGATGGATGCGCGCAAAGCGCTGTCGACGATTTATCGCGTTAACCAGCGCTTCGGGATGGGCTACGTCGTGGAGGTGCTGCGCGGCGCGAATAGTCAGCGTATCCGCGAACTGGCACACGATAAACTGCCGGTGTATGGCATTGGTCGTGAGCAGAGCCACGAACACTGGGTGAGCGTGATCCGCCAGTTGATTCACCTGGGGCTGGTGACGCAGAACATTGCTCACCATTCGGCGCTCCAGCTCACCGAAGCCGCGCGTCCGGTGCTGCGCGGCGACGTCGCGCTGCAACTCGCCGTGCCGCGTATTGTCGCCCTGAAACCGCGCGTGATGCAGAAATCCTTTGGCGGCAATTACGATCGCAAACTGTTCGCCAAACTGCGCAAGCTGCGTAAAGCCATTGCCGATGAAGAGAACATCCCGCCATACGTCGTCTTTAACGATGCCACGCTGATTGAGATGGCGGAACAGATGCCGGTTTCCGCGAGCGAAATGCTCAGCGTCAACGGGGTGGGAATGCGTAAACTGGAGCGCTTCGGTAAAGAGTTTATGGCGCTGATCCGCGCCCACGTCGATGGTGATGACGAAGAGTAGTCAGCCGGGCAAAAAAGTGCCAGGATGGTGACTCACTGAACTGTTTCCCCCGCGAGTATTTTCGATCATGCTAATGTTATTTCTCACCGTGGCGATGGTGCACATTGTGGCACTGATGAGCCCAGGGCCGGATTTCTTTTTTGTCTCGCAGACGGCGGTCAGCCGCTCGCGCAAAGAAGCGATGATGGGTGTGTTGGGCATTACCTGTGGCGTTATGGTCTGGGCGGGCATCGCGCTGCTCGGCCTGCATCTGATCATCGAAAAAATGGCCTGGTTACACACCATTATCATGGTTGGCGGCGGTCTGTATCTGTGCTGGATGGGTTACCAGATGCTGCGTGGGGCGTTGAAAAAGCAGGATGTTGCCGCCCCCACGCCGCAGGTTGAGCTGGCGCAAAGCGGCCGCAGTTTCCTGAAGGGGTTACTGACGAATCTGGCTAACCCGAAAGCCATCATCTACTTCGGTTCGGTCTTTTCTCTGTTCGTCGGCGACAGCGTCGGTACCGCCGCGCGCTGGGGGATTTTCGTGCTGATTATTGTTGAGACCTTCGCGTGGTTTACCGTGGTCGCCAGCCTGTTTGCGCTACCGAAAATGCGTCGCGGCTATCAGCGCATGGCGAAATGGATCGACGGTTTTGCCGGGGCGTTGTTCGCTGGATTTGGTATCCACCTGATCATTTCGCGATAAGGCTTCGTGCCGGATACGCGCCAGCCGCTATCCGGCAACCTGTCAGGCATGGCGAGCCGACGCCAGTAGTGCGCCCACCAGCATAAACAGTGAACCGAACACTTTGTTTAACGCTTTCATCTGCTTCGGCCCTTTGATCCACAAGGCGATACGCTGCGCCAGCGTGGCATAGCCGATCATCACCACGATATCGACCACAATGGTGGTCACGCCAAGCACGATGTACTGCATCAGCTGCGGTTCCTTTGGCATCACGAACTGCGGGAAAAGGGCTGCCAGAAAGACGATGCTTTTGGGGTTCGTCAGATTCACGAATACCGCGCGTTTAAACAGGCGACCGCGTGACTGGGTCTGGGCCATTGTATTCAGGTCAATGGCCCCGGCGGCGCGCCATTGCTGAATACCTAACCAAATCAGATAGGCGGCGCCCGCCCATTTCAGCACCTCAAAGGCGATGACGGAGCGCGAAAACAGGGTACCCAGACCCACGCCGACCAGCACGATATGAATGCCCAGCCCGGCCTGTAACCCGGCAATCGACGCCGCTGCGCCGCGATAGCCGTGATTAATGGAAGTCGTCATGGTGTTGATGGCGCCGGAACCGGGTGAAAGGCTCAAAATTATGGATGTCAGTAGGTAGGCGAACCACCATTCGAAGGTCATGAGAAACTCCCTGATTGTCTGTTTTTATGCCACAATACGCTACTGTCACAGTAAAGTGTTACGCGCTACTGAAAAAACGATTTTTACCTGGTAAACGAGGCTGGATACCCGATGTTTCAGCAGCAAAAAGACTGGGAAACGAGAGAAAACGCGTTTGCGGCTTTTTCCATGGGGCCGTTAACAGACTTCTGGCGTCAGCGCGAGGAAGCGGAATTGACCGGTGTGGGCCGGGTGCCGGTGCGCTTTGTCCGGTTTCGCGCTGAGCATAACGATCGTGTCATCGTCATCTGCCCGGGGCGAATAGAAAGCTATGTGAAGTACGCCGAACTGGCGTATGACCTGTTTCATCTGGGCTTTGATATCCTCATTATTGACCATCGCGGCCAGGGACGTTCAGGGCGTATGCTATCGGATCCCAATCGCGGTCATGTCGACAATTTCAACGACTATGTTGATGATTTATCGGCGTTCTGGGAACAAGAAGTTCAGCCGGGGCCGTGGCGTAAACGTTATATTCTGGCGCATTCGATGGGCGGGGCGATTGCGACGCTGTTTTTGCAGCGTCATCCGCATCAGTGCGATGCTATCGCGCTCTGTGCGCCGATGTTTGGTATTGTAATGCGGCTGCCGGACTGGATGGTCCGCCATATTCTGGACTGGGCTGAAGGGCATCAGCGTATCCGGGAAGGGTATGCGATAGGCACCGGACGCTGGCGGGCATTGCCTTTTAGCATGAATGTATTAACCCACAGTCGACAGCGCTATCGGCGTAATTTACGTTTTTATGCGGATGAGCCGCAGCTGCGTGTCGGCGGCCCGACCTATCACTGGGTACGGGAAGGCATCCTGGCAGCTGAACAAGCGCTGGCAGGCGCGGGCGATGACGCCACGCCAACTCTGCTGATTCAGGCCGAAGAAGAGCGTGTGGTGGATAACCGCATGCACGAACGTTTTTGTGAACTCCGCGCCGCAGCGGGCCATCCTGTCGAAGGGGGTCATCCGCTGGTCATTAAAGGCGCTTACCATGAGATCCTTTTTGAAAAGGACGCTATGCGCTCAGTTGCGCTTCAGGCTATTGTTGGTTTTTTCAACAAGCATAACTCATCAGCGGAAACCGCTTTGCTCAGAGGTTGAATTTTTATATGTATCAGGTTGTTGCGTCTGATTTAGATGGCACACTGCTTTCTCCCGACCATACCCTATCTCCCTACGCGAAAGAAACGCTGAAGCTATTGACCGCGCGCGGCGTTAATTTTGTCTTTGCGACGGGTCGTCACCATGTCGACGTGGGACAGATCCGCGATAACCTGGGGATTAAGTCCTGGATGATCACCTCCAACGGTGCGCGTGTACATGACATGGACGGAAATCTGGTGTTTACCCATAACCTGGATCGCGATATTGCCAGCGATCTGTTTGGGGTGGTGAACACTAACCCGGATATCATTACCAACGTCTATCGTGATGACGAATGGTTTATGAACCGCCATCGTCCGGATGAGATGCGCTTTTTCAAAGAGGCGGTGTTCCATTACACGCTGTTTGAACCCGGTTTACTGGAGCCGGAAGGCGTCAGCAAAGTGTTCTTTACCAGCCATTCTCATGACATTCTGCTGCCGCTGGAACAGGCTATTAATGCGCGCTGGGGCGATCGCGTCAACGTGAGTTTCTCCACGCTCACCTGCCTGGAAGTGATGGCGGGCGGCGTGTCGAAAGGTCATGCGCTGGAAGCGGTTGCCAAAGCGATGGGTTACAGCCTTAAAGACTGCATCGCCTTTGGCGACGGCATGAACGACGCTGAAATGCTGTCGATGGCGGGTAAAGGCTGCATTATGGGCAATGCGCACCAGCGTCTGAAGGATTTGCATCCGGAACTGGAAGTGATTGGCATCAACGTCGATGACGCGGTACCGCACTACCTGCGCGATCTTTTCTTGCGCTAAAATGAATGCTTATTAATTAACCAGTCGTCAACTTAACTCTCCGCTACAATGGATACTCCTTATTCTCAGAGATATCCATTGTGGCGTTACTGATCATTACTACGATCCTGTGGGCCTTCTCCTTCAGTTTGTTTGGGGAGTACCTTGCCGGACACGTCGATAGCTACTTTGCGGTGCTGGTTCGGGTCGGTCTGGCGGCGCTGGTATTCCTGCCTTTCCTGCGTACCCGCGGGCACAGCCTGAAAACTATCGGCCTGTATATGCTGGTGGGGGCCATGCAGCTTGGCATCATGTATATGCTGAGTTTCCACGCTTATCTCTACCTGACCGTTTCTGAACTGCTGCTGTTTACCGTGTTGACGCCGCTCTATATCACGCTGATTTACGATCTAATGAGCAAGCGTCGCCTGCGCTGGGGCTATGCTTTCAGCGCGCTGCTGGCGGTGATTGGCGCAGGGATTATTCGCTATGACCAGGTGACCGATCACTTCTGGACGGGCCTGCTGCTGGTCCAACTTTCCAACATTAGCTTTGCCATCGGGATGGTGGGCTATAAGCGCCTGATGGAGACGCGCCCGATGCCGCAGCATAATGCATTTGCGTGGTTTTACCTCGGCGCGTTTCTGGTGGCCGTGGTCGCCTGGTTCATGCTGGGCAATGCGCAGAAAATGCCGGAGACGACACTCCAGTGGGGCATTCTGGTGTTCCTCGGCGTGGCGGCTTCAGGGATCGGCTACTTTATGTGGAACTACGGTGCCACACAGGTCGATGCGGGCACGCTGGGTATTATGAACAACATGCATGTGCCCGCAGGACTGCTGGTCAACCTGGCGATTTGGCACCAACAGCCTCACTGGCCGAGCTTTATTACGGGTGCGGCTGTGATACTGGCGTCACTGTGGGTGCATCGAAAATGGGTCGCTCCGCGCTCCGTACAAATGGCAGATGATCGCAGGCGTGATTGCGCGCCGATCGAATAAACGCCTCAGTCACCGGCTGACGCTGCTCTCCGTCACGCACGGCGGCGTACAGCCGGCTCCATAAGCCATCCCCCAGGGTTCTGGTCACCACCAGACCCTGGCGTTCAAAACTTTCCACGACCCAGTGCGGCAGGGCGGCAATGCCCATGTTTGCTGCCACCATCTGAATCAACAGCAGGGTGTTATCCACACTTTTCAGTGACGGGCTGACCCCCGCTGGCTGAAGAAAATGGCGCCAGACGTCCAGTCGACTGCGCTGTACCGGATAGATCAGCAGCGTTTCGCTGGCTAAATCTTCCGGCGTTACCTGTGTCTTGCTGGTCAGCGGATGATCGGGGGCCAGCACCAGGCGAACTTCAAAATCGAACATTGGCGAATAGTGCAGCCCGCTGCGCGGCAGAATGTCAGAGGTCATTACCAGATCCAGTTCGTCCTGCTGGAGCGCGGGCTGGGGGTCAAACGTCACGCCGGATTTAAAATCCATCTCCACCTGCGGCCATTTAGCGCGGAAGTTTTCCAGCGCCGGGGTCAGCCACTGAATACAGCTATGACACTCAATAGCGATGCGCAGACGAGTCTGCTGCGGTTCGTTGCAGGCCTGCAACGCGCGGTTAATTTGCGGCAGGACCTGACTGGCCAGCTGTAGCAGGATCTCACCCTGAGGGGTGAAACGTAGCGGCTGGCTTTTACGAATAAATAGCCGAAAGCCAAGGCGCTGCTCCAGATCGCTGAACTGGTGAGACAAGGCGGATTGGGTTTGATGCAGCGTCGCCGCGGCGGCTGCCAGCGACCCGGTATTCCGCAACGCCTGGAGCGTTTTCAGGTGTTTAATCTCGATCATGAAAGTCCTTCACTTCGGCATGAACAAATTGCGCTTGAGGAATATACAGTAACTGTCAAATATGGATGTGTAAACATCTGGACGTCCAAAATCCTTCGTCTTTTAAATTTATGGTGCGTTGGCTGCGTTTACTCACCCCGGTCACTTACTTCAGTAAGCTCCCGGGGATGAGCAAACTTGCCGCCTTCCCTAAATTCAAAATCCATAGGATTTACATATAATTAGAGGCAGTAAAATGACAATATTGAATCACACCCTCGGTTTCCCTCGCGTTGGCCTGCGTCGCGAGCTGAAAAAAGCGCAAGAAAGCTACTGGGCGGGTAATGCGACCCGTGAAGAGCTACTGGCGGTGGGCCGCGAGCTGCGAGCGCGCCACTGGGATCAACAAAAGCAAGCGGGTATTGATCTTCTGCCGGTGGGTGACTTCGCCTGGTATGACCATGTTCTGACCACCAGCCTGCTGCTCGGCAACGTGCCGGCTCGTCATCAGAACAAAGACGGTTGTGTCGATATCGACACGCTGTTCCGCATTGGTCGTGGTCGTGCGCCGACCGGTGAACCTGCGGCAGCGGCGGAAATGACCAAGTGGTTTAACACCAACTATCACTACATGGTGCCGGAGTTCGTTAAAGGTCAGCAGTTCAAACTGACCTGGACACAACTGCTGGATGAAGTGGACGAGGCGCTGGCGCTGGGTCACAAGGTGAAACCCGTGCTGCTGGGGCCGGTGACGTATCTGTGGCTGGGGAAAGTGAAAGGCGAATCGTTCGACCGCCTGAGCCTGTTGAATGACATTCTGCCGGTGTACAAACAGGTGCTGGCTGAGCTGGCAAAACGCGGTATCGAGTGGGTGCAGATTGACGAACCGGCGTTAGTGCTGGAGCTGCCGCAGGCGTGGCTGAACGCCTTCAAACCGGCCTACGATGCACTTTCCGGGCAGGTGAAACTGCTGTTGACCACTTACTTTGAAGGTGTGACGCCGAACCTTGATACCATTACCGCGCTGTCGGTACAGGGGCTGCACGTTGACCTGGTCCACGGTAAAGATGACGTGGCGGCGCTGCACAAACGCCTGCCGTCTGACTGGCTGCTGTCTGCCGGTCTGGTCAATGGACGTAACGTCTGGCGTGCCGATCTGACAGAAAAATATGCCCAGATTAACAATATCGTAGGCCTTCGTGCGCTGTGGGTGGCTTCTTCCTGCTCGCTGCTGCATAGCCCGATCGACCTGAGCGTCGAAACGCGTCTGGATGAGGAAGTGAAGAGCTGGTTTGCCTTTGCTCTGCAAAAATGTGGCGAACTGACGCTGCTGCGCGATGCGCTGAACAGCGGCGATACCGCCGCCATCGCCGAATGGAGCGCACCGATTCAGGCGCGTCGCCATTCAACCCGTGTACACAATGCGGCAGTGGAAAAACGTCTGGCGGCCATCACCGAACAGGACAGCCAGCGAGCGAACCCGTATGAGGTGCGTGCTGAAGCCCAGCGTGCGCGCTTCAACCTGCCGGCCTGGCCAACGACCACTATCGGTTCTTTCCCGCAGACCACTGAAATCCGCGGCCTGCGTCTGGACTTCAAAAAGGGCAATCTCGATGCCAACCACTACCGCACCGGCATTGCGGAGCATATCAAGCAGGCGATTGTTGAGCAGGAGCGGCTGGGGCTGGACGTGCTGGTTCACGGTGAAGCCGAGCGTAATGACATGGTGGAATATTTTGGTGAACATCTGGACGGTTTCGTCTTCACCCAGAACGGCTGGGTGCAGAGCTACGGTTCCCGCTGTGTTAAACCGCCGGTGGTGATCGGTGACGTTAGTCGTCCGGAAGCGATTACCGTCGAGTGGGCGAAATACGCCCAGTCTCTGACCGACAAACCGGTGAAAGGGATGCTGACCGGCCCGGTGACGATTCTTTGCTGGTCGTTCCCACGTGAAGATGTCAGCCGTGAAACGATTGCCAAACAGATCGCGCTGGCGCTACGTGACGAGGTGGCAGATCTTGAAGCGGCAGGCATTGGCATCATCCAGATTGATGAACCCGCACTACGTGAAGGGCTTCCGCTGCGCCGTAGCGACTGGGCCGCCTATCTGGCGTGGGGCGTGGAGGCATTTCGTATCAATGCAGCGGTGGCGAAGGATGATACCCAGATCCACACCCACATGTGTTACTGCGAGTTTAACGACATCATGGATTCTATCGCCGCGCTGGATGCCGACGTGATAACCATTGAGACCTCACGTTCCGACATGGAGTTGCTGGAGTCATTTGAAGAGTTCGACTATCCAAACGAAATTGGACCGGGCGTGTATGACATTCACTCGCCGAACGTCCCGAGCGTAGAATGGATTGAGGCGCTGTTGCAAAAAGCGGCGCAGCGTATCCCGGCTGAACGCCTGTGGGTGAACCCGGACTGCGGCCTGAAAACCCGCGGTTGGGCAGAAACCCGAGCCGCGCTGGCAAACATGGTCCAGGCAGCACAGAATCTGCGTCAGGCGTGATCCTGAAAAATCTGGCCCGGGTGTTTCCGGGCCAGAACTTATTTCTTACTTCCGTACTGCGCAAACCATGCCAGCATTCTTTGCCAGCCGTCTTTGGCGGATTCTTCGTGATAGCTCGAGCGATAGTCGGCATTGAAGGCATGACCGGCATCGGGATAGACGATAATCTCCGTGTTGGCGTTAGCGGCGCGTAGCGCCTGGCGCATGGTCTCCACGCTTTCCTGCGAAATACTGTTATCCTGACCGCCGTACAGACCCAGCACCGGGGCGTTCAGATCGGTCGCCACATCGACAGGATGCTTCGGCGAATTCAACGACTTATCACCCACTAGCTTTCCATACCAGGCCACTGCGGCTTTCAACTGCGGGTTATGCGCCGCGTACAGCCAGGCAATACGTCCGCCCCAACAAAAGCCGGTGATCATCAGGCGATGAACATCCCCACCGTTACGGGACGCCCAACTGGCAACGTGATCCAGATCGGCCAGTACCTGAGAATCCGGCACTTTCGCCACCAGACCGCTGAGCAGGGTAGGAATATCGGCGAAATCATTCGGATCGCCCTCGCGGAAATAGAGTTCTGGCGCGATAGCCAGATACCCGTCCAGCGCCAGGCGACGGCAGACGTCGCGGATATGTTCATGCACGCCAAAGATTTCCTGCACTACAATGACCACAGGCAGAGGGCCATCGCTCTTTTTCGGGCGCGCGTGATACGCCGGCATGTCGTCACCCTGGGAAGGGATCGACGTAATGCCCGCGACAATAGTGTCGTCCGGGGTATGAACTGAGGTAGAGGCAATCGGGGATGCTGCAGGTGCAAAACCGGTTTGTTGTGTTGATGTCATGGTATTCTCCGTACCCTTAGAAAAATAGCGCACTATTAACTATAGACAGCCTTTAACCATTCACACTGCCTCAAACGGCTCGCTTTTTGTGCGGAGAAAGAAAAAATCGGGCTGTTAATGTGACTTAAATCACTATTTATCGGTAAGTTTATGCAACTGATTTGTGTCATGGTGATGAGAGTCACGAAAATATCTTAAGTCCTTCGGTAAAGTGTCTTTTTGCTTCTTCTGACAAAAACCGAATCACAGAGGAGTTTTATATGTCCAGGTCTGACGTTTTTCATCTCGGCCTCACCAAGAACGATTTACAAGGGGCTACGCTGGCTATCGTCCCTGGCGATCCGGAACGTGTGGAAAAGATCGCCGCGCTGATGGAGAAGCCGGTTAAGCTGGCATCTCACCGTGAATTCACCACCTGGCGTGCAGAACTGGACGGTAAAGCCGTCATTGTCTGCTCGACCGGTATCGGCGGCCCGTCTACCTCTATTGCGGTGGAAGAACTGGCTCAGTTGGGCATTCGTACCTTCCTGCGTATCGGCACCACCGGTGCTATTCAGCCGCATATTAATGTCGGCGATGTGCTGGTCACCACGGCGTCCGTTCGTCTGGATGGCGCGAGCCTGCATTTTGCGCCGATGGAGTACCCGGCAGTCGCTGACTTTGAATGCACCACCGCGCTGGTTGAAGCGGCAAAATCCATCGGTGCCACCACTCACGTGGGCGTGACCGCCTCTTCTGACACCTTCTACCCAGGTCAGGAACGCTACGACACCTTCTCCGGTCGCGTGGTGCGTCGTTTCAAAGGCTCTATGGAAGAGTGGCAGTCAATGGGCGTGATGAACTACGAAATGGAGTCCGCCACGCTGCTGACCATGTGTGCAAGCCAGGGCCTGCGCGCCGGGATGGTAGCGGGCGTGATCGTTAACCGTACTCAGCAGGAGATCCCGAATGCTGAGACGATGAAACAGACCGAAAGCCATGCGGTGAAAATCGTGGTGGAAGCGGCGCGTCGTCTGATCTAATCCTCTTCCCTTCCATAAAAGGCCGACGCGTTCGGCCTTTTGCTTTTACGCGATTATTTGCGTAGCGCCTCGCAGGAAAGTTCTTTAAAACTGGACGTTTATACAGCACAATTCTATTTTGTGCGGGTGATGTATGGCGTCAGGAGGCATTTTGGATATCTCAATCATTATTTATGCGGTTATTGCGCTGGTGGGTATTGCGCTTGGCTGGCTGCTGGCCAGCTATCAGCATGCACAACAGAAAGCCGAGCAATTCGCTGAACGTGAAGAGATGGTTGCGGCATTAAGCGCAGCAAAACAACAGATAGCCCAAAGCGAACACTGGCGCGATGAGTGTGAGTTGCTCAATAACGAATTACGTAGCCTGCGCAGTATTAACACCTCGCTGGAAGCGGATCTGCGTGAAGTGACTACGCGGATGGAAGCGACGCAGCAGCATGCGGAAGATAAAATCCGCCAGATGATCAACAGCGAGCAGCGTCTGAGCGAACAGTTTGAAAACCTGGCGAACCGAATCTTTGAACAGAGCAATCGCCGGGTTGATGAGCAAAACCGACAGAGCCTGAACGGTCTGCTGACGCCGCTGCGAGAACAACTGGACGGTTTTCGTCGCCAGGTCCAGGAGAGCTTTGGTCAGGAAGCGCGCGAGCGTCATACCCTGGCGCATGAAATTCGCAATCTCCAACAGCTTAATGCGCAAATGACCCAGGAAGCGGTCAACCTGACCCGTGCGCTAAAAGGCGATAACAAAACGCAGGGGAACTGGGGCGAGGTGGTGCTCACCCGCGTGCTGGAGGCGTCCGGACTGCGTGAAGGGTACGAGTACGAAACGCAGGTCAGCATCGAAAATGACGTCCGTTCCCGTATGCAGCCTGACGTGATCGTACGCTTGCCACAGGGCAAAGATGTGGTGATCGACGCCAAAATGACGCTGGTGGCCTATGAGCGCTATTTTAACGCGCAAGATGATGACACCCGCGAAAACGCGCTCCAGGAGCACATTGCCTCGGTGCGTAACCATATTCGTCTGCTGGGACGTAAGGATTACCAGCAACTTCCGGGGCTGCGCACCCTGGATTACGTGCTGATGTTTATCCCTGTGGAGCCCGCTTTTCTGTTGGCGCTTGACCGACAGCCTGAACTGATTACCGAGGCGCTTAAAAATAATATTATGCTGGTCAGCCCAACGACATTACTGGTGGCGTTGCGGACCATTGCGAATCTGTGGCGCTACGAACATCAAAGTCGTAATGCGCAACAGATTGCAGACCGTGCGAGCAAGCTCTATGACAAAATGCGCCTCTTTGTCGATGATATGTCCGCCATCGGGCAGAGCCTGGATAAAGCGCAAGATAACTATCGTCAGGCGATGAAAAAACTCTCGTCGGGACGTGGTAACGTGCTGGCGCAGGCCGAAGCGTTTCGCGGCTTAGGAGTCGAAATTAAGCGCGAGATTAATCCTGAACTGGCGGAACAGGCCACGACGCAGGATGAAGAGTATCGGTTGCGATCGGTACCCGAAGAGCAGGAAAACACGTCTTATTCCGACGATGACGGGATAAAGCAGCAATCGAATTAGTCCGTTCGGGGCAGCCGGGACGGGCAGAAGGGTAGGGCAATGCGCCCCAATCTGTTACACTTCTCGAACAATTTTTAGATGAGCAGGCACTGAGATGGTGGATAATTCACAAGAAACGACGCACTTTGGTTTTCAGACTGTCGCTAAAGAGCATAAAGCGGACATGGTGGCCCACGTTTTTCATTCTGTGGCATCAAAATATGATGTCATGAATGATTTGATGTCTTTTGGCATTCATCGTTTGTGGAAACGCTTCACCATCGACTGTAGCGGCGTTCGCCGTGGTCAGACAGTGCTGGACTTAGCCGGGGGGACCGGCGATCTCACGGCCAAATTCTCTCGCCTGGTCGGTGAGACCGGCAAGGTTATTCTGGCGGACATCAATGACTCAATGCTCAAAATGGGTCGCGAGAAGCTGCGCAATATCGGCGTGATTGGCAACGTGGAATACGTTCAGGCCAATGCGGAAGCGCTACCGTTCCCGGACAATACCTTTGACTGCATTACCATTTCCTTCGGTTTGCGTAACGTCACGGACAAAGACAAAGCCTTGCGCTCCATGTACCGAGTCCTGAAACCGGGCGGCCGTCTGCTGGTGCTGGAATTTTCTAAACCGATTATCGAACCGCTGAGTAAAGCGTACGATGCCTACTCTTTCCATATCTTGCCGCGTATTGGTTCTATGGTCGCCAATGATGCCGACAGCTATCGCTATCTGGCGGAATCCATCCGTATGCATCCCGACCAGGACACATTGAAAGCGATGATGCAGGACGCCGGGTTCGAAAGCGTCGACTATTACAACCTGACAGCGGGTGTGGTTGCGCTGCATCGCGGCTATAAGTTCTGACAGGAGAACGGGGATGCCTTTTAAACCCTTAGTGACTGCAGGAATGGAAAGTCTGCTTAATTCATTCCTGTATCGTTCGCCGGCGTTGAAAACGGCGCGAGCGCGTCTGCTGGGAAAAGTGCTGCGTGTGGAGCTAAAAGGCTTTTCGACATCATTAATTCTGCTGTTCAGCGAACGTCAGGTTGACGTGCTGGGCGAGTGGGCTGGCGAGGCCGACTGCACGGTAATCACGCATGCCAGCGTGTTGCCAAAATTACGCGACCGCCAGCAACTGACCGCACTGATCCGCAGTGGCGAACTGGAAGTGCAGGGTGATATTCAGGTTGTACAGAATTTCGTTGCCCTTGCCGATCTGGCGGAATTCGATCCTGCTGAACTGCTGGCTCCTTATACCGGCGACATCGCAGCAGAAGGGATCAGCAAAGCGCTACGCGGCGGGGTCAAATTTATCCGACACGGGATCCAACGTCAGCAACGCTATGTTGCCGAAGCCATTACGGAAGAGTGGCGAATGGCGCCCGGATCGCTTGAGGTTGCCTGGTTTGCGGAAGAAACGGCAGCCGTGGAGCGTGCTGTCGATGCACTGACCCGGCGGCTGGAAAAACTGGAGGCTAAATGACGCCAGGTGAAGTACGGCGCCTATATTTCATCATTCGCACTTTCTTAAGTTACGGACTTGATGAGCTCATCCCAAAAATGCGGATCACGCTGCCGCTGCGGTTATGGCGTTATTGCCTGTTCTGGATGCCAAACCGACATAAAGAAAAACTACTGGGAGAGAGACTGAGACTGGCTCTGCAGGAGTTAGGGCCGGTGTGGATCAAGTTTGGTCAAATGCTCTCGACCCGACGCGATCTCTTTCCCCCGCATATTGCCGATCAGCTGGCGTTGTTACAGGACAAAGTCGCTCCCTTCGATGGAAAACTTGCGAAAGCGCAAATCGAAGAAGCCATGGGCGGACTGCCTGTTGAAGCCTGGTTTGATGAATTTGATATTCAACCGCTGGCGTCGGCGTCGGTTGCCCAGGTGCATACGGCGAGACTGAAATCGAACGGCAAAGAGGTTGTCATCAAAGTCATCCGCCCGGACATTCTGCCGGTTATCAAAGCGGATCTGAGACTGATCTATCGTCTTGCTCGCTGGGTGCCACGCTTGCTGCCAGATGGCCGCCGCCTGCGTCCGACGGAAGTCGTGCGGGAATATGAAAAGACATTGATTGATGAGCTGAATCTGCTGCGTGAATCCGCCAACGCTATCCAACTGCGGCGAAACTTTGAAGACAGCCCAATGCTCTACATCCCGGAAGTGTATTCTGACTACTGTAGTGAGAATATGATGGTGATGGAACGCATTTACGGTATCCCGGTTTCCGATGTGGTGACGCTGGAGAAAAACGGCACCAACATGAAGTTGCTGGCGGAGCGCGGCGTACAGGTATTCTTCACTCAGGTCTTTCGTGACAGCTTCTTCCACGCGGATATGCACCCCGGTAACATCTTTGTCAGCTATGAACACCCGGAAAACCCGAAATATATTGGCATTGATTGCGGCATTGTTGGCTCGTTAAATAAGGAAGATAAGCGTTACCTTGCGGAGAACTTCATCGCGTTTTTTAATCGTGATTACCGCAAAGTTGCGGAACTGCACGTCGATTCTGGCTGGGTACCACCGGATACCAACGTTGAAGAGTTTGAATTTGCGATTCGTACGGTGTGCGAGCCGATATTCGAGAAGCCGCTGGCGGAAATCTCGTTTGGCCACGTTTTGTTAAACCTTTTCAATACGGCGCGTCGGTTTAACATGGAAGTGCAGCCGCAACTGGTATTGTTGCAGAAGACATTATTGTATGTTGAGGGTGTAGGCCGCCAACTCTATCCGCAGTTGGATCTCTGGAAAACAGCGAAGCCTTTTCTGGAGTCATGGATCAAAGATCAGGTCGGTATTCCAGCGCTGATCAGAGCATTTAAGGAAAAAGCGCCGTTCTGGGTCGAAAAAATGCCAGAACTCCCTGAACTGGTGTACGACAGTTTGCGCCAGGGCAAATATTTACAGCACAGTGTTGATAAGATTGCGCGCGAGCTTCAGGAGAATCATGTCCGTCAGGGGCAATCCCGTTACTTATTGGGAATTGGCGCAACGTTGCTGTTAAGTGGGACGTTCTTGCTGATTAATCGCCCTGAATGGGGCTATATGCCCGGTTGGTTAATGGCGGGCGGCCTGGTTGCCTGGATTGTCGGCTGGTGCAAAACTCGCTGATTTTTTCATCGCTCAAGGCAGGCCGGGTAACGTATACTACGGCCTTATTAATTCATCATCTATCACAGAGGAACATGTATGGGTGGTATCAGTATTTGGCAGTTGGTGATCATTGCCGTCATCGTTGTACTGTTGTTTGGCACCAAGAAGCTCGGCTCCATCGGTTCCGATCTTGGCGCATCCATCAAAGGCTTCAAAAAAGCCATGAGTGATGATGATGCTAAACAGGATAAAGCCAGTCAGGACGCTGACTTTACCGCGAAATCTATTACTGACAAACCGGCAGACGCTGATAAAGAAACTGCGAAAAAAGAAGACGCGAAAAGCCACGATAAAGAGCAGGTGTAATTCGTGTTTGATATCGGTTTTAGCGAACTGTTACTGGTGTTTATTATCGGCCTCGTTGTTCTGGGGCCGCAGCGATTGCCGGTAGCCGTCAAAACGATAGCTGGCTGGGTACGCGCACTGCGATCCCTTGCGACAACCGTTCAGAATGAACTGACCCAGGAGCTTAAGCTCCAGGAGTTTCAGGACAGCCTGAAAAAGGTTGAGAAAGCGAGCCTGGAAAATCTGACTCCCGAGCTAAAAGCCTCGATGGATGAACTGCGTCAGGCGGCAGAGTCAATGAAGCGTTCCTATAGCGCAAACGAGCCCGAAAAAGCGAGCGACGAAGCGCATACCATCCATAACCCGGTGGTGAAAGGGAACGAAGAACAGCATGAAGGGGTCACCCCCGCCACTGCTGAAGTCCAGGCCAGTGCACCGGAACAGGCTCCTGAGATTGCCGGGGAGACACCCCCAATTGTCAACGTGAAGGACGCTGAACCGAAATCCGCTGCCCCTGTTGCTGGCTCCTCCCCTACGTCGAGTGATAAACCGTAAACATGGCTGTAGAAGATACTCAACCGCTTATCACGCACCTGATTGAGCTGCGTAAACGTCTGCTTAACTGCATTATTGCGGTTATCGTGATCTTTCTGGCATTGGTCTATTTTGCCAATGACATCTATCACCTGGTTTCCTCGCCACTCATCAAACAGTTGCCGCAGGGTGCGACCATGATCGCGACGGATGTCGCATCACCGTTTTTCACCCCGATCAAATTGACCTTCATGGTGTCGCTGATCCTGTCTGCGCCGGTGATCCTTTATCAGGTCTGGGCGTTTATCGCGCCAGCGCTGTATAAGCATGAACGCCGCATGGTGGTACCGCTGCTGGTCTCCAGTTCGTTACTGTTCTATATCGGTATGGCGTTTGCCTATTTTGTCGTGTTCCCGCTGGCGTTTGGCTTCCTTGCCAATACCGCGCCGGAAGGTGTGCAGGTCTCGACGGATATTGCCAGCTATCTAAGCTTTGTCATGGCGCTGTTCATGGCATTCGGCGTCTCGTTTGAGGTGCCTGTTGCCATCGTGCTGCTTTGCTGGATGGGTGTGACTACACCGGATGACTTGCGTAAAAAACGGCCTTACGTGCTGGTTGGTGCGTTTGTGGTAGGGATGCTGCTGACGCCGCCGGATGTTTTTTCGCAGACGTTACTGGCGATTCCGATGTACTGCCTGTTTGAGGTAGGCGTTTTCTTCTCACGTTTCTATGTCGGCAAGCGACAGACGCGGGATGAAGATAACGAGGCGGAATCAGAAGCCGAAGCTGAGAAAGCCGAGAAGACAGAAGAGTAAATTCAACCGCCCGTCAGGGCGGTTGTTATATGGAGCGAAGCATGTTTGATATCGGCGTTAATTTAACCAGTTCGCAGTTTTTGAAAGACCGTGATGAGGCCGTCGCACGCGCGACTGCTGCTGGCGTGAAGGGGCTGCTTCTTACCGGAACCAATCTACATGAAAGCCAGCAGGCGCAGCGGCTGGCGCAGACTTATCCTCACTGTTGGTCGACGGCCGGTGTTCACCCGCATGACAGCAGCCAGTGGCAACCTGAAACAAAGGATGCGATTGTGGCACTGGCGAACCAGCCGGAGGTCGTGGCGATTGGCGAATGTGGCCTCGATTTCAATCGCAATTTTTCCACTCCGCAGGAACAAGAGCGGGCGTTTGACGCGCAGTTGCGTATTGCCGCTGAGTTACAAATGCCGGTCTTTATGCATTGTCGTGATGCGCACGTGCGATTCATGACGCTGCTGGAACCGTGGCTGGACAAACTCCCGGGCGCGGTGCTGCACTGCTTTACCGGTACGCGCGAGGAGATGCAGGAGTGTGTCGACAGGGGCATGTACATCGGTATTACGGGCTGGGTATGTGATGAACGTCGTGGGCTTGAGCTGCGCGAATTGCTACCGTTTATTCCGGCCGAACAACTGCTGATTGAAACCGACGCGCCGTATCTGTTGCCGCGCGATCTTTCGCCGAAGCCCGCGTCGCGGCGTAACGAACCGGCACATTTGCCACATATTCTTGAGCGTATTGCTCACTGGCGTGGAGACGATCCGCAATGGCTTTCCGCCACAACGGATGCGAATGTCAGGAAGCTGTTTGGAATTTCGTTCTGAGTCGACGTTAAAGCTTACGGAAACCGGTATTTATCACGCTCTGCTTCACCTCTTTATTTAGCAGGTTGAGCAGTAGCATGGAACGCGCCTCGCCGTCCGGTTCAGTGAAAATAGCCTGCAGGCCTTCAAAAGCCCCTTCCGTGATGACCACGCGGTCGCCGGGGTAAGGCGTTTCGGGATCGACAATGCCTTCCGGTTTATAAACGGAGAGCTGGTGAATCACCGTGGAAGGGACTATCGCGGGTGATGCGCCAAAGCGGACAAAATGGCTGACGCCGCGCGTGGCATTGATCGTCGTGGTATGAATCACTTCCGGATCAAATTCCACGAACAGATAGTTTGGGAACAGCGGTTCGCTGACTGCAGTACGTTTTCCTCGCACCATTTTTTCCAGGGTGATCATCGGCGTCAGGCAGCTCACTGCCTGTCTTTCGAGGTGTTCCTGAGCACGCTGAAGTTGCCCGCGCTTGCAGTACAGTAAATACCAGGATTGCATAATAACTCTTATCCGCTTGTCCGGGGCGCAAGCATAGCAAAAGCAAAGCGTGAAGTTAATTATAATTCCGGTGGAGCCGGTGGGCTGCCAGAGTTCACGCTAATTTAACAAAAATACAGCATCACGATGGTGAACGCCGTATAATGAGGCGCTTACGAAGAGGCCATAATGGACGCCATGAAATATCACGATTTACGCGACTTCCTGACGCTGCTTGAACAACAGGGTGAACTCAAACGCATCACGCTTGAAGTGGATCCGCACCTGGAAATCACCGAGATTGCTGACCGCACGCTACGTGCTGGTGGCCCTGCACTGCTGTTTGAAAACCCCAAAGGCTATTCGATGCCGGTGTTGTGCAACCTGTTTGGTACGCCAAAACGTGTCGCGATGGGCATGGGGCAGGATGATGTCTCCGCGCTGCGGGAAGTGGGTAAATTACTGGCATTTTTGAAAGAGCCGGAGCCGCCGAAAGGCTTTCGCGATCTGTTTGATAAGCTGCCGCAGTTCAAGCAGGTGCTGAATATGCCGACGAAACGACTGCGTGGTGCGCCTTGTCAGCAAAAAATCATCTCTGGCGATGACGTCGACTTAAACCGAATTCCTGTCATGACCTGCTGGCCTGAAGACGCCGCACCGCTCATCACCTGGGGGCTGACCGTGACGCGTGGCCCGCATAAAGAGCGGCAGAATCTGGGTATTTATCGCCAGCAGTTGATTGGCAAAAATAAACTGATCATGCGCTGGCTGTCCCATCGTGGCGGCGCGCTTGATTATCAGGAGTGGTGTGCGGCGCATCCGGGTGAACGTTTCCCGGTCTCCGTTGCGCTGGGTGCCGACCCTGCCACCATTCTTGGCGCGGTGACGCCGGTACCGGATACGCTCTCAGAGTACGCGTTTGCCGGTCTGCTGCGTGGCACAAAAACCGAAGTGGTCAAATGCCTGTCTAACGATCTTGAAGTGCCCGCCAGTGCGGAGATTGTGCTGGAAGGGTATATCGACCCGGGTGAAATGGCGCCGGAAGGCCCGTATGGCGACCATACGGGGTATTACAATGAAGTGGATAGCTTCCCGGTTTTTACCGTCACGCATATTACCCAGCGTGAGGACGCGATTTACCATTCGACCTACACCGGTCGTCCACCGGACGAACCCGCCGTGCTCGGCGTCGCGCTAAACGAAGTGTTTGTGCCGATTCTGCAAAAACAGTTCCCGGAAATCGTCGATTTTTATCTGCCGCCGGAAGGATGCTCTTATCGTCTGGCCGTCGTCACGATCAAAAAACAGTACGCCGGTCATGCGAAACGCGTCATGATGGGTGTCTGGTCATTTTTACGCCAGTTTATGTACACCAAATTTGTTATCGTTTGTGATGATGACGTCAATGCACGCGACTGGAATGATGTGATTTGGGCGATTACCACCCGAATGGATCCGGCCAGGGACACGGTGCTGGTAGAAAACACGCCAATTGATTATCTGGATTTTGCCTCGCCGGTTTCCGGCCTGGGTTCAAAAATGGGGCTGGATGCCACGAACAAATGGCCAGGTGAAACCCAACGCGAGTGGGGACGTCCAATTAAAAAAGATCCTGACGTTACCGCCCGTATCGATGCGATTTGGGATGAACTGGCCATCTTTAATGACGGTAAAGGCGCCTGAGGCGCTCGTTTTGCCCTACAGACCCATAGAGGGAGCGCATGACAACCTTAAGCTGTAAAGTGACCTCGGTAGAAGCTATCACTGATACCGTATACCGTGTTCGTTTAGTACCCGATGCGGCATTTTCCTTTCGCGCCGGTCAATATTTGATGGTCGTGATGGATGAGCGGGATAAACGTCCGTTCTCGATGGCCTCTACGCCGAATGATCAGGGTTTTATTGAGCTCCACATTGGTGCATCAGAAATTAACCTCTATGCCAAAGCGGTGATGGATCGCATCCTGAAGGACCATGAAATTACGGTGGATATTCCACACGGCGACGCGTGGCTGCGTGACGATGAAGAGCGTCCGCTGATCCTGATCGCCGGGGGCACAGGCTTTTCCTACGCCCGTTCCATTCTGCTGACGGCGCTGGCGCGTAATCCCAATCGTGAGGTCACGATTTACTGGGGCGGTCGTGAAGAGAAGCACCTCTACGATCTCTCTGAACTTGAAGCGCTCTCTGTCAACCATCCTAACCTGCGCGTTGAAGCGGTGGTGGAACAGCCTGAAACCGGCTGGCGTGGGCGTACGGGAACGGTCTTAACGGCGGTGATGCAGGATCACGGAACGCTGGCTGAGCATGACATCTACATTGCGGGCCGCTTTGAGATGGCGAAAATCGCGCGTGACCTGTTCTGTAATGAGCGCAGTGCGCGGGAAGATCGCCTGTTTGGCGATGCGTTTGCATTTATCTAAGAAGAAAAATGAAGCAGAAAAAACCCGCCCCTGACAGGCGGGAAGAACGGCAACTAAATTGTTATACAGTGACGTTTTCGTTGTAGGCCGGATAAGATGCTTTAGCGTCGTCATCCGGCAATCGAGCCGGGGGCGCTTCGCTTACCCGGCCTACAATGAGTGAATATCTTTAAACCCGCTCAAACACCGTCGCGATACCCTGACCCAATCCGATACACATCGTCGCCAGACCGAACTGGACATCTTTGCGTTCCATCAGATTCAGCAGCGTGGTGCTGATACGCGCACCGGAGCAGCCCAGCGGGTGACCGAGCGCGATCGCACCGCCGTTAAGGTTGATCTTCTCGTCGATCTGCTCCATCAAGCCCAGATCTTTAATGCACGGCAGGATCTGCGCGGCAAACGCTTCGTTCATCTCAAACAAACCGATATCGCTGGCGGAAAGTCCCGCTTTTTTCAGCGCCAGTTTTGATGCCGGAACCGGACCGTATCCCATGATGGAAGGATCGCAGCCCACCACCGCCATTGAGCGCACGCGGGCGCGCGGTTTCAGACCCAGCTCACGCGCACGACTTTCGCTCATCACCAGCATGGCGGCCGCGCCATCGGAGAGTGCGGAAGAAGTACCTGCCGTAACCGTACCGCTGACCGGATCAAACGCCGGACGCAAGGTGGACAGCGTTTCAATCGTGGTTTCCGGACGAATCACTTCGTCATAGGTAAACTGCTTCAGCACGCCATCGGCGTCATGCCCGCCGGTTGGGATAATTTCATTCTTAAACGCGCCAGACTGCGTTGCAGCCCAGGCACGGGCGTGTGAACGTGCGGCAAAGGCATCCTGCATTTCTCGACTGATACCGTGCATGCGGGAGAGCATCTCTGCTGTCAGCCCCATCATGCCCGCCGCTTTGGCGACGTTGCGGCTCAGGCCCGGGTGGAAATCAACACCGTGGCTCATCGGCACATGGCCCATATGCTCCACACCGCCCACCAGACAGGCCTGCGCATCGCCGGTCATGATCATCCGCGCCGCGTCATGCAATGCCTGCATGGAGGAACCGCACAGCCGGTTGACGGTCACCGCCGGAACGGAATGCGGGACTTCCGCCAGCAGCGCCGCGTTACGGGCGATGTTAAAGCCCTGCTCCAGCGTCTGCTGCACGCAGCCCCAGTAGATATCGTCAAGCGCTGCCGCTTCCAGCGCCGGATTTCGCGCCAGCAGGCTACGCATCAAATGCGCGGAGAGATCTTCCGCGCGCACGTGGCGAAATGCGCCCCCTTTCGAACGGCCCATCGGGGTACGGATCGCATCAACAATTACAACCTGTTCCATTGTGACTCCTTAAGCCGTTTTCAGGTCGCCAACCGGACGGGCAGGCTCAACCGGGGGATAATACGGTTCGTTATGACGCGCTTTATTACGCAGACCTTCCGGAACGTCGTATAACGGACCGAGGTGCTGATACTGTTGCGCCATATCGAGATATTTCGCGCTGCCGATCGTATCCAGCCAGCGGAACGCCCCGCCGTGGAACGGAGGGAAGCCCAGACCGTAAACCAGCGCCATGTCGGCCTCTGCCGGACTGGCGATAATGCCTTCTTCGAGACAGCGCACCACTTCGTTGACCATCGGGATCATCATGCGGGCGATAATCTCTTCGTCGCTGAAATCCCGCTTCGCTTTACTGACGTCAGCCAACAGGCCGTCAACGGTGGCATCCTCTTCTTTCTTCGGCTTACCTTTGCTGTCTTCTTTATAGCGCCAGAAGCCCAGACCGTTCTTCTGACCAAAACGACTGGCGTCAAACAGCGCATCAATCGCGTCGCGATAATCTTTTTGCATTCGCTGCGGGAAACCTGCGGACATCACGGCCTGTGCGTGATGCGCGGTATCAATGCCCACGACGTCAAGCAGGTACGCCGGGCCCATCGGCCAACCGAACTGTTTTTCCATCACTTTGTCGACTTTGCGGAAGTCCGCACCGTCGCGCAGTAACTGACTGAATCCGGCGAAGTAAGGGAACAGCACGCGGTTAACAAAGAAGCCAGGGCAGTCGTTGACCACGATCGGCGTTTTACCCATTTTGCTGGCCCAGGCGACCACTTTCGCGATGGTTTCATCGGCGCTTTTTTCGCCACGAATGATCTCAACCAGCGGCATCCGGTGAACCGGGTTAAAGAAGTGCATCCCGCAGAAGTTTTCCGGGCGCTTCAGCACGCTTGCCAGCTCGCTGATGGGAATAGTGGAAGTGTTCGATGCCAGCACGGTGTCCGGGCGAACTTTATCTTCCGTCTCCGCCAGTACCGCTTTTTTCACTTTTGGATTTTCAACGACCGCTTCGACGACGACGTCTACGCGCTCAAAACCGGCGTAGTCCAGCGTAGGATGAATGGTCGAAATCACGCCAGCCATCTTCAGACCGTCAATTTTGTTGCGCTCAAGCTGTTTGTTCAGCAGTTTCGCGGCCTCGGTCATCCCGAGGGTCAGGGATTTGTCATTGATATCTTTCATGATAACCGGCACGCCTTTCCATGCCGACTGATACGCGATGCCGCCGCCCATAATGCCCGCGCCCAGCACTGCAGCCTGCTTCGGCGTCTCAACGTTTTTGGTCAGCGTCTTCGCTTTGCCTTTCACATACTGATCGTTTAGGAAAATACCGACCAGCGCGCGGGCTTCATTGGTGTGCGCCAGCGGGACAAAACTTTTGTTTTCCAGATTCAGTGCTTCTTCACGACCAAAGCGCGCGGCGGCTTCAATGGTTTTCACCGCTGTCATCGGAGCCGGGTAGTGTTTACCTGCCGTTTGCGCGACCATGCCTTTAGCAATGGTGAAGCTCATGGTGGCTTCAATCTTGCTGAGCTTCAGCGGTTCCAACTTCGGCTGACGCTTCGCTTTCCAGTCCAGATCGCCGTTGATGGCCTGACGTAATACCGCTTTTGCGCCCTCAATCAGCTTTTCTGCTTTCACAACGCCATCGACCAGGCCGATTTTCAGCGCCTGCTCGGCCCCAACGTCTTTACCGGCTGCAATGATCTCCAGCGCGCTGTCCGCGCCTAACATGCGCGGCATACGTACGGAGCCGCCAAAGCCTGGCATGATACCCAGCTTTGTTTCTGGCAGACCGATACGCAGATCCGGTGTCGCCAGACGGTAATCAGTCGCCAGCACGCATTCGCAGCCGCCGCCCAGCGCATAGCCGTTAACGGCCGAAAGGGTCGGGACCGGTAGATCTTCCAGACGGTTAAAGACGCTGTTGGCGAAATGCAGCCACTGGCTGAGCTGTTCTTCGGGAACGAGAAACAGCGACAGGAATTCGGTGATATCCGCACCGACGATAAAGGCCGCTTTGTTCGAACGCAGCAGCAGCCCTTTTAAATCTGTTTGTTTTTCCAGTACGTCCAGCGCCTGGCCGAGGCTGGCGACGGTTGCCGTGTCGAGTTTGTTCACTGAGCCTGGGGCATCGAACACCAGTTCGGCGATGCCATCTTCCAGCCAGTCGAGGTACAGGTTGTCGCCTTTGTAAAGCATGTCAGTCTCCTGAATCCGCAAGGTGATCTGGTCATACCAGATGAAGCGAAGTGTGTATTTTATGTTAATAAAATGCAAATGACTGATTAAAGAAATGCCGATCCGATCACACCTGGCAGAAATCACGCTCTCTCGAATCGATGTGCTAAGATGCGGAGACTTGAGGTCGAAAAACAGAAGGATAGAAAATGGAATCACTGGCCGCACTCTATAAAAATCATATCGTTACCCTACAAGAACGGACGCGTGATGCGCTGGAACGCTTTAAGCTTGATGCGCTTCTTATTCACTCCGGCGAGCTGTTTAATGTTTTCCTCGACGATCATCCTTACCCGTTTAAGGTCAATCCGCAGTTTAAAGCCTGGGTACCGGTGACTCAGGTGCCAAATTGCTGGCTGCTGGTTGATGGGGTGAACAAACCCAAACTGTGGTTCTACTTGCCGGTCGACTACTGGCACAACGTTGAGCCGCTGCCAACCTCCTTCTGGACTGAAGAAGTTGAGGTGATTGCCCTGCCGAAAGCGGATGGTATTGGCAGTCAACTGCCTGCCGCTCTTGGCAATATTGGTTATATTGGCCCGGTTCCGGAGCGTGCGCTGCAACTGGAGATTGCGGCCAGCAACATCAACCCGAAAGGGGTGATCGACTATCTGCATTATTACCGTGCCTACAAAACGGATTACGAACTGGCCTGCATGCGTGAAGCGCAGAAAATGGCGGTGAATGGGCACCGTGCGGCGGAAGAAGCCTTCCGTTCAGGGATGAGCGAGTTCGACATCAACCTGGCTTATCTGACCGCAACCGGTCATCGCGACACCGATGTGCCGTACAGCAATATCGTGGCGCTGAACGAGCATGCGTCGGTTCTGCATTACACGAAACTGGATCATCAGGCACCGTCTGAAATCCGCAGCTTCCTGCTGGATGCCGGTGCGGAGTATAACGGCTATGCCGCAGACCTGACCCGTACCTGGTCGGCGAAAAGCGACAATGAGTATGCGCAGTTAGTGAAAGATGTGAATGACGAACAGCTGGCGCTGATCGCCACTATGAAAGCGGGCGTCAGCTATGTGGACTATCACGTTCAGTTCCATCAGCGTATTGCGAAACTGCTGCGTAAGCACCAGATCGTCACCGATCTGAGCGAAGAAGCGATGGTCGAAAACGATCTCACCGGACCGTTTATGCCGCACGGTATCGGCCATCCTCTGGGTTTGCAGGTGCATGATGTTGCTGGCTTTATGCAGGATGACTCTGGTACGCATCTCGCCGCGCCGTCTAAATATCCGTATCTGCGCTGCACCCGTGTGCTCCAGCCGGGTATGGTGCTGACCATTGAACCAGGCTTTTACTTCATCGAATCGCTGCTCGCGCCGTGGCGTGAAGGGCCGTTCAGCAAACACTTCAACTGGCAAAAAATTGAAGCGCTGAAACCGTTTGGCGGTATTCGTATTGAAGACAACGTGGTGATCCACGAAAACAACGTTGAGAACATGACGCGGGATCTGAAACTGGCGTAATGGACAGTTGGTTAATCCCTGCGGCGCCGGTCACCGTTGTTGAAGAGATCAAAAAAAGCCGCTTCATTACGCTGCTGGCGCATACCGAGGGCGTAGAGGCGGCAAAAGCGTTTGTGGAGTCAGTGAAAGCGGAGCACCCGAGCGCCCGCCACCATTGCGTGGCGTGGGTGGCGGGCGCGCCGGATGATTCACAGCAGCTGGGCTTTTCTGATGACGGTGAACCGGCGGGAACGGCAGGTAAGCCGATGCTCGCGCAGTTGATGGGCAGCGGCGTTGGGGAAATCACCGCCGTTGTGGTGCGCTACTACGGCGGAGTCTTGCTCGGCACCGGCGGACTGGTTAAAGCCTACGGCGGTGGCGTAAACCAGGCATTGCGTCAGTTAACGACGCAGCGCAAGACGCCATTAACCGAATATACTTTGCAGTGTGAGTACGCGCAGTTGGCTGGCGTTGAAGCACTTCTGGGTCAACATGACGGCAAAATCGTCACCAGTGATTACCAGGCATTCATTCGGTTACGGGTGGCGCTTCCTTATGCGAAAGTGGATGAATTTTCAGCAAAGCTGGCGGATTTTAGTCGTGGTTCATTGCAATTGTTAGCGATTGAAGAATAATCCCCACCTCATTTTGAAGAACTAAGGAAGCGGCAGAGATGCATTTTCGCGCCATTACCCGAATCGTAGGACTACTGGTCATCTTATTTTCGGGCACGATGATCCTCCCGGGGCTGGTAGCGCTTATCTATCGTGATGGGGCGGGACGCGCATTTACGCAAACCTTTTTTGTCGCGCTGGTGATTGGCTCCATGTTGTGGTGGCCGAACCGTCGTGAGAAAGGCGAACTGAAATCTCGCGAAGGGTTTTTGATCGTCGTGCTGTTCTGGACTGTGCTGGGCAGCGTGGGTGCGTTGCCCTTCATCTTTTCTGAAAGCCCGAACCTCACGATTACCGATGCGTTCTTCGAATCATTCTCCGGACTGACCACGACCGGTGCCACTACGCTGGTGGGGCTGGATTCGCTACCACATGCGATCCTCTTTTATCGCCAGATGCTGCAATGGTTTGGCGGGATGGGGATCATTGTGCTGGCCGTCGCGATTCTGCCAATACTCGGTGTCGGTGGGATGCAGCTCTATCGCGCTGAAATGCCCGGACCGCTGAAAGATAACAAGATGCGCCCGCGTATTGCCGAGACGGCAAAAACGCTGTGGTTGATCTATGTCCTGCTGACGGTGGCCTGTGCACTGGCGCTATGGTTTGCCGGCATGCCGGCGTTTGATGCCATCGGACACAGTTTTGCCACTATCGCGATCGGCGGGTTTTCCACCCATGATGCCAGCGTGGGCTACTTTGACAGCCCAACGATTAACACCATTATTGCTATCTTCTTATTAATCTCCGGCTGTAACTACGGTCTGCACTTCTCGTTACTGAGTGGCCGCAGCCTGAAGGTTTACTGGCGTGACCCCGAATTTCGTATGTTCATTGGTGTCCAACTGACGCTGGTGGTCATCTGCACATTAGTGCTCTGGTTCCATAACATCTATAGCTCCGCGCTGACGACGCTCAACCAGGCCTTTTTCCAGGTAGTGTCGATGGCCACCACGGCCGGATTTACGACCGACAGTATTGCGCGCTGGCCGCTTTTCCTGCCGGTACTGCTGCTATGTTCCGCGTTTATAGGTGGCTGTGCGGGCTCAACGGGCGGGGGATTGAAGGTTATCCGTATCCTCTTGCTGTTCAAACAGGGGAACCGCGAACTGAAGCGTCTGGTGCATCCCAATGCGGTCTATAGCATCAAGCTGGGGAACCGCGCGCTGCCGGAACGTATTCTTGAAGCCGTCTGGGGATTTTTCTCGGCGTATGCGCTGGTCTTCATTATCAGTATGTTGGCGATTATCGCGACCGGTGTGGACGATTTCTCCGCCTTTGCCTCCGTGGTGGCGACGCTGAACAACCTTGGGCCTGGGCTGGGCGTCGTGGCGGACAACTTTGCCAGTATGAATCCGGTGGCGAAATGGATCCTGATTGCCAACATGCTGTTCGGTCGTCTGGAAGTCTTCACTCTGCTGGTACTTTTTACCCCGACTTTCTGGCGTGAATAATGGAGTAACACGTGAAAACACTGATTCTTTTCTCATCCCGTGACGGGCAGACCCAGGAAATCGCCGCTTATCTGGCGTCAGAACTCAAAGAACTTGGTATCTGCACGGATGTGGTCAATCTGCATCGTACCGATGAACCTGACTGGGAACGCTATGACCGGGTAGTCATTGGCGCATCGATTCGTTATGGGCACTATCATTCTGCCTTCCTCGCGTTTGTGAAGAAACATGCAACACGCTTGAATCACATGCCAAGTGCGTTTTACTCCGTCAACCTGGTGGCGCGGAAACCGGAAAAGCGGACGCCGCAAACCAACAGCTACGCGCGCAAGTTTTTAATGAACTCGCAGTGGCGGCCAGACCGTTCTGCAGTTATCGCCGGGGCGCTACTTTATCCGCGCTATCGCTGGTATGACCGAATGATGATTAAACTCATTATGAAAATGTCGGGCGGCGAAACGGATACGCGTAAAGAAGTTATTTATACCGACTGGGAACAAGTCGCGAGTTTTGCCCGAGAAATCGCTCAGTTAACCCCCGATTCGTTGGTTAAATAAACGTAAAGAATAAAAAATGCGCACTCGGAAAATTATTTTAAATTTCCCCTTGTCAGCCTGAAATAACTCCCTATAATGCGCCTCCACTGACACGGAACAACGGCACGCAAGCCGCCGGGTCAGCGGGGTTCAGAGATGAACGCCCA
>NZ_CATNHH010000009.1:0-102447 GCF_950098555.1 Citrobacter sp. T1.2D-1 | reverse complement strand
GCCAGGCCTCAGCATTTTATTATGGTGATCCCCTGGGCGAAATGCGCCTGGTAAGCAGAGTTTTTGAAATGTAAGGCCTTTGAATAAGACAAAAGGCTGCCTCATCGCTAACTTTGCAACAGTGCCCTCGCCTTAGTTCTGTTAACGCTGGCGCTGGCATCACCTTTCTTTGCCACATTTTATACGATGAGCCGTTCTGATTTCATGGCGACGACGGCCTGCTACATGGCTGCGTGTGGCAGGTCTTAAACAACTGAACTGGGCTAGCGAAGGAGTGGGGGCAACAGCAGCTGCGCTGGTAGACTTATCCACAGTTGCTGGTAACAAAATCAGCAATCCGCCCTGGGTCAAATTTCAATCGGCAGGGTGGGTCAATTTTCCATCAGCGCCAACAAATGGTGGTTTCGTCGGGGATGCGCTCCAGGTTCAGCCCGGCAAACTGGCGCAGGATCGTGGTTTCGTACAGCGCTTCCTCCATCGCTGGATCGCTGTAGCCGAACCAGTTCTGCAGCAGATGCACACGCAGCATCGCCATCAACGGGTAGGCCGGACGGNCGGATAATGTGGCTCGATCAAAGCAATCAAGCCCTTCCACGGCACCACCCGATCCATCTCGATCAGGAACAACTCCTTGCGGGTTTGCTTGCGCTTGCCAGCGTACTCGGCGTCGGCGAAGGTCATCTGCTTCATCGGGAAACTCGGTGGGTGGGGGCGCGGTATTTTGCCAAATCAGAAAGTCTTTTTCAGAGTTTCCCTAGTGTGCGCTCTCTTGCTTGGATGGCATTACGTTCTGGCCCAACGTTACTGTAGCGAATCCGCAGCAGTATCAATCAAAGCCTCCTGTATCCCGCGTGAAGAAAGACGCTACGTTGCGCCCGTTCTTCCACGGCTTCGCTTGCCGCCCCGCTACGGCAGATTCGAAGTATTCATCGAAATGTCATCCTTTAGAAACAGTGCGTTAACAAGGAATTTCTATCCTTTGCATCGCGAACCGCAATTGTGCGGCCAGCAATATTGCAAAAGGTGATCAAATGATGCCCCATCCAATACAGGACGCCGTGCTGCGGGTCGACCGGTTGAGCGTCGTCTATCCAGGCGGCGTGACAGCCCTACGCGATACCTCGATTGCATTTCGGCGTGGTGAGTTCACCGTGCTGCTTGGTCTCTCGGGCGCAGGCAAGTCGACCTTGCTCCGTAGTCTCAATCGACTCGTCACGCCCACTGGCGGCAGTGTCACCAGCGAACTCGGTGAGCTCGGCAGCGGCTCGGCCTTGCGTCAGCATCGTCGGCGTACCGCCATGATCTTTCAGCACCACCAGCTAATCGAACGTCAAAGCGCACTGGCTAATGTGCTTACCGGTCGGCTGGCCTTTCACAACACGCTCCGCTCGCTGTTTCCTCTGCCGCGTGCCGATCAGGAGATTGCGCTCAGTTGCCTCGCTCGGGTCGGTCTGGCAGACAAGGCGCTAAGCCGGGTGGACAAACTGTCCGGTGGCCAGCAGCAGCGGGTAGGCATCGCGCGTGCGCTAGCGCAACAGCCGGCGATCATTCTGGCCGATGAGCCGGTAGCCAGTCTCGACCCGGCCACTTCGGTCCGTGTTCTCGGATTGCTGCGCGACATCTGCAAGGAAGACGGCATCACCGCCATCGTTTCGCTGCATCAACTCGAATATGCCCGCCGCTTCGCCGATCGCGTCGTCGGGCTGGCCGATTCTCAGATCGTTTTCGATGCCGCGCCCTCGGAACTCACCGATGCGCAGCTTGAGCGCATCTATGCAGGCCGCTCTACGACTCAGCCAGCGAATGCTCCGGCTGAACCACCTGTCATGCTCGAACCTTCACTGGAGATGTCCCGATGAAACGCTTATCCGCGCTCTTATTGACTTGCTTGCTGTCCGCTGTTTCAAGTTTGTCCGCCCTAGCGGCCGATGCCGATCCGGATGTGCTAAAGGTTGCCCTGCTGCCGGACGAAAACGCCTCCGAGCTGATCAAGCGTAACCAGCCGCTGAAGGATTATCTGGAAGAGCATCTGGACAAGAAGGTGCAGCTGATCGTAACCACCGACTATTCCTCGATGATTGAGGCGATGCGCTTTGGCCGTATCGACCTGGCGTATTTCGGTCCGCTGTCCTACGTCATGGCCAAAAGCAAAAGCGACATCGAGCCCTTCGCTGTCACGGTCATCGACGGCAAGCCGACCTATCGCTCGGTGATTATCGCCAATGTGGCGTCAGGCGTGAATGAGTATGCCGACCTTAAGGGCAAGAAGATGGCCTATGGTGACCGGGCATCGACGTCCAGCCATTTGATTCCCAAAACCGTGCTTCTTGAGACGGCCGGTTTGACGGGTGGGCGGGACTACGAAGAATATTTTGTGGGCACGCATGACGCCGTTGCCGTCAACGTGGCGAACGGCAACGCCGATGCGGGTGGGCTGTCGGAGGTAATTTTCAATCACGTAGTCGAACGTGGCCTAATCGATCCGAGCAAGGTGAAAGTACTTGGTTACAGCGGCGAATACCCCCAGTACCCCTGGGCGATGCGCTCGAACCTGAGCCCCGAGCTGAAAACCAAGGTGCGGGATGTATTCGTCGGTATCGACGATCCCGAAGTGCTGCGCAACTTCAAGGCCGAGGCCTTCGCGCCAATCACCGACGCCGACTACGATGTGATCCGCAAAATGGGATCGCTGCTCGGCCTCGACTTCGCCACGATGTGAGCACCGATATGTCTACTCATTACGACGTGCAGGCGCTGCCTGCAGAGCAACGCGAGCACATCCTTCGAGGCTTCGGCCTCGGTTGGTGGCGCCAGCTGGGGCAGGTGGCGATTGTATTCGGAGTGGTGCTGTTGGCCTGCTGGTACGTGGGGCTGCTCGATGCCACCACGCTGCTGAACGGGCTGCCCTCCATCGCGACCCTGGCAGGCGAGGCCATGCCGCCAGACTTTTCGGGCTATCGAAGCTGGATTCGCCCCTTGATCGACACCTTGGCGATGAGCATCGCCGGTACGGCCATCGCAGTGGTGTTCTCGCTGGTGGTGGCCTTCGTTGCAGCGCGCAATACGGCGCCGCACCCCCTTGTGTTCGGTGTTGCCCGGGTGCTGCTCAATGCCCTGCGGTCGGTGCCGGAGCTGATCATGGGCATCATCTTCGTTGCAGCCGTAGGGTTCGGCGCCTTGCCGGGCGTGCTTGCCCTGGGTCTGCATTCGGTCGGCATGGTCAGCAAGTTCTTCGCCGAGGCCATCGAGCACGTCGACGAAGCGCCGGTGGAAGCCGCTCGGGCGGCGGGGGCTACGCCGATGCAAGTGCTGCTGCACGCGGTTTTGCCACAGGTGACGCCGCAGTTCGCCGACGTGGCGATCTACCGCTGGGAATACAACTTTCGCGCCTCCACCGTGATGGGCATGGTTGGCGCCGGCGGTATCGGCTTCGAACTCATGGGCTCGCTGCGCATCATGCAGTACCAGGAGGTTGCAGCAATCCTGCTGGTCATCCTGGCCATGGTCACGCTAGTAGACGCCTTCAGTGGCGTGCTGCGCAAACGTTTCAAATAGGACAAAACATGCTGCCGAAACTCGTTATAACTCACCGAGTACACGATGAGATCCTGCAACTGCTGGCGCCACATTGCGAGCTGGTGACCAACCAGACCGACAGCACGCTGACGCGCGAGGAAATTCTGCGCCGCTGTCGCGATGCTCAGGCGATGATGGCGTTCATGCCCGATCGGGTCGATGCAGACTTTCTTCAAGCCTGCCCTGAGCTGCGTGTAGTCGGCTGCGCGCTCAAGGGCTTCGACAATTTCGATGTGGACGCCTGTACTGCCCGCGGGGTCTGGCTGACCTTCGTGCCTGATCTGTTGACGGTCCCGACTGCCGAGCTGGCGATCGGACTGGCGGTGGGGCTGGGGCGGCATCTGCGGGCAGCAGATGCGTTCGTCCGCTCTGGCGAGTTCCAGGGCTGGCAACCACAGTTCTACGGCACGGGGCTGGATAACGCTACGGTCGGCATCCTTGGCATGGGCGCCATCGGACTGGCCATGGCTGAGCGCTTGCAGGGATGGGGCGCGACCCTGCAGTACCACGAGGCGAAGGCTCTGGATACACAAACCGAGCAACGGCTCGGCCTGCGCCAGGTGGCGTGCAGCGAACTCTTCGCCAGCTCGGACTTCATCCTGCTGGCGCTTCCCTTGAATGCCGATACCCAGCATCTGGTCAACGCCGAGCTGCTTGCCCTCGTACGGCCGGGCGCTCTGCTTGTAAACCCCTGTCGTGGTTCGGTAGTGGATGAAGCCGCCGTGCTCGCGGCGCTTGAGCGAGGCCAGCTCGGCGGGTATGCGGCGGATGTATTCGAAATGGAAGACTGGGCTCGCGCGGACCGGCCGCGGCTGATCGATCCTGCGCTGCTCGCGCATCCGAATACGCTGTTCACTCCGCACATAGGGTCGGCAGTGCGCGCGGTGCGCCTGGAGATTGAACGTTGTGCAGCGCAGAACATCATCCAGGTATTGGCAGGTGCGCGCCCAATCAACGCTGCGAACCGTCTGCCCAAGGCCGAGCCTGCCGCATGTTGAATCCGGTCTGGCTGAAGAGCCTGGTAGCGATCGTTCAAACAGGCAGTTTTCAGAGCGCGGCGAGGGCGTTGGGGCTGGCCCAGCCGACGGTGTCGCAGCACTTGCAGAAGCTTGAAGAGCAGGTCGGCGTAACGCTGGTGCAGCGCAGTCGTAGCGGCTGCCAGCCTACCACACGGGCGCTGGCCTTCATGCCGCATGCGACCGCCTTGCTCGACATGCACGCCCGGGCGCTAGAAGCCCTGCATGGCAATCGTGAGCGCGTCGGGGCCAGCACCAACATCGGCACCTACCTTCTCCAGCCATTCGTGCGCAACTATCTGACGACCGCAAATGAGAGGGGCGAGGTGGATCTGCGCATCGCCGCCAACCCGGATGTGGCCGACCAGCTACTGGCGGGCCAGCTCGACGCCGCGATCATGGAATGGTGGCTACCTCACCCCGACTTCGAACACCGCCTCTGGCGGGTCGAGCCGCTGGTGCTTATCGTCAGCCCCGACCATGCGCTGGCTGAAGCAGGGTGCATAGAACGTGATCGTCTGGTGGACCTGCCGATGCTGGGAGGTGAACCGGGTAGCGGTACCGGACGGCTTCTGACCGAATACTTTGGCGAACTGGGCGTGCCTCGCAGCGGTATGCAGCTAGGCAGCACCGAGGCAGTCAAACAAGCAGTGAGGGCGGGACTCGGCGTGTCGTTGGTGATGGCTTCCGCAGTACAAGACGAAGTTCGCAGTGGCGCGCTGGTAGCTCTTCCCATCCCGGGGCTTGAAAAGCGTCTCCAACTGATCTGGCGCAAACCTCCCGGAAATCTGCACCCGCCGGGATTTGTGCGGCACTTATTGGAGGAGGCAGATCTAGCTGGATAAGGTGATGGATGGTTGCGATCCAGCGCTTGGCTTGTCAGCCTAGGGAAACTCTGAAAAAGACTTTCTGATTTGGCAAAATACCGCGCCCCCACCCACCGAGTTTCCCGATGAAGCAGATGACCTTCGCCGACGCCGAGTACGCTGGCAAGCGCAAGCAAACCCGCAAGGAGTTGTTCCTGATCGAGATGGATCGGGTGGTGCCGTGGAAGGGCTTGATTGCTTTGATCGAGCCACATTATCCGAAGGGTGAAGGTGGCCGTCCGGCCTACCCGTTGATGGCGATGCTGCGTGTGCATCTGCTGCAGAACTGGTTCGGCTACAGCGATCCAGCGATGGAGGAAGCGCTGTACGAAACCACGATCCTGCGCCAGTTTGCCGGGCTGCACCTGGAGCGCATCCCCGACGAAACCACCATTCTCAACTTCCGCCGCTTGCTGGAGAAACACGAGCTGGCGGCCGGCATCCTCGCTGTCATCAATGGCTCTGGGCGACCGCGGCCTGTCGCTGCGCCAGGGCACCATCGTCGATGCAACGCTGATCAATGCGCCCAGTTCGACCAAGAACAAGGACGGCAAGCGCGACCCGGAAATGCACCAGACCAAGAAGGGAAACCAGTATTATTTCGGCAGTGCGACCTGAAAGTCGCATGGGTTTCTGTTCCGCAGGTTAACGCCCGACGGAACCGACTGTTCCACCACTCGTTCCCTACCCAGACAGGCGTGGCCGGTAACAGCCGGGTCTGAAGCTCTGGGGACAATGTAACCGCCGATATTTCGGTAGGTCGAACCGCGAGGCCAGACTGAATCTGCCAGCATCAAGGCGGAGAGGCGCCAGGGATGAACAGGTACCCGCCAACTGCACGGGGGTGATGGTGCTCGCTTGGCGACTGGCTTCTTGCTGGAGGTTAGAGATTGCTTCGGCAATTGCCTTGGTCTGAGCCACATAGCTGCCGGATAGGTTGGCAATCACAATGCAGCAACGCGGTAACTCCAGAGCGGCGCTCATCAGGCAGCTGAGTGTGTAGGTGCTCACGGTAGCCAGCGTACCGCCGCCGATGACAGGGAAGGTGCGAATAAGCAGGTCATTTCTTCCCAAGCTGACTCGCTGATTAAAATTTCGCGGATCTGGGCCGATTTTTTTCCCGCAAACACATCGAATCAGCCTATTTAGGCTATTTTTTCCACCATTTCTGGCGTTATTTCCGGTTTTTACTGAGATCTCTCCCACTGACGTATCATTTGGTCCACCCGAAACAGGTTGGCCAGGGTGAATAACATCGCCAGTTGGTTATCGTTTTTCAGCAGCCCCTTGTATCTGGCTTTCACGAAGCCGAACTGCCGCTTGATGATGCGAAACGGGTGCTCCACCTTGGCACGGATGCTGGCTTTCATGTATTCGATGTTGATGGCCGTTTTGTTCTTGCGCGGATGCTGCTTCAAGGTTTTTACCTTGCCGGGACGCTCGGCGATCAGCCAGTCCACATCCACCTCGGCCAGCTCCTCGCGCTGTGGCGCTCCTTGGTAGCCGGCATCGGCTGAGACAAATTGCTCCTCTCCATGAAGCAGATTACCCGGCTGATTGAGGTCATGCTCGTTGGCCGCGGTGGTGACTAGGCTGTGGGTCAGGCCACTCTTGGCATCGACACCAATGTGGGCCTTCATGCCAAAGTGCCACTGATTGCCTTTCTTGGTCTGATGCATCTCCGGATCGCGTTGCTGCTCTTTGTTCTTGGTCGAGCTGGGTGCCTCAATGATGGTGGCATCGACCAAGGTGCCTTGAGTCATCATGACGCCTGCTTCGGCCAGCCAGCGATTGATGGTCTTGAACAATTGGCGGGCCAGTTGATGCTGCTCCAGCAGGTGGCGGAAATTCATGATGGTGGTGCGGTCAGGCAAGGCGCTATCCAGGGATAATCGGGCAAACAGGCGCATGGAGGCGATTTCGTACAGGGCATCTTCCATGGCACCGTCGCTCAGGTTGTACCAATGCTGCATGCAGTGAATACGCAGCATGGTCTCCAGCGGATAGGGCCGTCGGCCATTGCCCGCCTTGGGATAAAACGGCTCGATGACAGCGGTCATATTCTGCCATGGCAAAATCTGCTCCATGCGGGAGAGGAAAATCTCTTTTCGGGTCTGACGGCGCTTAGTGCTGAATTCACTATCGGCGAAGGTGAGTTGATGGCTCATGATGTCCCTCTGGGATGCGCTCCGGATGAATATGATGATCTCATATCAGGAACTTGTTCGCACCTTCCCTTGGTAAATGCTTCGCTCCGAGCTTATGACAACTGCCCCGCAGCGAGTTTTTCACATTTCCTATCATCGTGTTTACCCAGTTGAATGCCGGATGATCCAGCCAGTCCAGGTTGCCCCTGGTGACAACACCCAGGTGCTCACAATTGGCCTCCTTGACCGCTTTGAAACAGGCCAATCCATCGGATATCACCGCGCTACCACTGGCAATATGCCGTTTTGCCCAATCAGCAACGGACTTGGTTTTGAAACCATCGACCACCGTCATCCGCATCTTGATTGGATGTCCTTCCTTGTTCAGGGCCACTGCTGCCACAAACGGCGTCTTGCCTGCCGCGCCCCGACCCCGTTTGCCACCACGGCGCTCGCCACCCCAGTAGACATCATCGAGCTGAATGATGCCGCTGATGGGCTGCTTGTCATCGGACTCTTTCATGGCTTGCAGCAGCTTGTGCTTGAGCATCCAGGCGGTGTCATATTTGACGCCCAACTGGCGCTTTAGCTCCATCGCTGACAAGCCTGTTTTGGTTTGTGACAACAGGTGCATTGCCAGAAACCACTTGGTCAGTGGGAGCTTGGTGTTTGCGAAAATCGTGTTTCCAGTCAATGACATCTGGTGACGGCAGTGATTGCATTGCCACACACGTGGCCGCCTTCTCAGGCGACAACAGGTCTTGTTGGCACATTCAGGGCAGACAAAGCCGTTAGGAAAACGCCAAGTGAACAGCGCGTTTTCGCACTGAGCCTCAGTGCCATAGTCCTTGAGAAACTCAAACAGGCTGTAGCCTTTCTGGAATTGGATTTTGCTTTTGGCCATGATCTCGCACCTCGATAACTGTACGTAAGATCAGTATAGTTCGTGGTAACTGACTGCTAATCATGGGTAATCAGGTAAAGTTATGTAAATGTAAATCGTTTAAACTTTGCAATTATTGTAAGTGCTAGTGATTATCATTTATTGTACGCGAGCCAAAGGAACGATCCCCCCGCTCGGTTCACTGTACGTTCCAATTACTCTGGGATATAAACGATGAATTCTCTGCCTCGCGCCGGACTGCGCCGTATCACATTTGCCTCTGTCCTGGTCTTCTCAGTTAGCCTACCGGCGTTCGCTCAGGAAACGTTAACGCTCTATACCACCCGTGAACCGGGTCTGATCCAGCCTTTGCTTGATAGCTGGACCAAAACCAGCGGCATCAAAGTCAGTACGGTCTATATCAAGGACGGTATGCTTGAGCGCGTTAAAGCTGAAGGTAAAAATTCACCTGCCGACCTGCTGATGACCGTCGATGCCGGTAACCTCATTGATTTAGTGGAAGCGGGTGTAACTCAGCCTGTAGAGTCAGAAGCACTAAAAACCGCTATTCCGGCTAATCTGCGCGGCGCAGATAATCAGTGGTTTGCGCTGTCGATGCGTGCCCGCGTGCTGTATGCCGAGAAGTCACTGCCAATCGATAACTGGCATTACGAACAACTCGCCAGCCCTGAGTACAAAGGTAAAGTCTGTATTCGTTCCGGACAGCACCCGTATAACACGGCGCTGATCGCCGCAATGATTGCTCATCACGGTGAAGCAAAGACCGAAGAATGGCTGCGCGGTGTGAAAGCTAACCTGGCGCGTAAAGCTACCGGTGGCGACCGCGATGTTGCTCGCGATATTCTCGGCCGAATTTGCGATATTGGTCTCGCCAACTCCTATTACGTCGGCCATATGAAAAACGCCAAAGAAGGCAGTGATGCACGTCAGTGGGGCGATGCGATTAAAGTCGTTAAACCCACCTTTGAAAATGGCGGTACACACGTCAACATCAGTGGCGCAGCTGTAGCCCGCTATGCGCCAAATAAAGCCGATGCCGTTAAGCTGATGGAATATCTGGTTTCCGCACCTGCCCAGCAGCAGTATGCGAAAGCGAACTTCGAATACCCGGTACTGAAAGGCGTGACGCTTGATCCGGTTATCAGCGCAACTATTGGTGAAATCAACGTCGATAAAACGCCGTTAACCGAAATCGTTAAATATCGTAAACAAGCTAGTCTGCTGGTAGATAAAGTTGGATTCGATCAATAAACCTCTGCAGTTTCCGACGTTACGCGGCCTGGTTTCCGGGCCGCAGTCATTATTAACGCCGCTACATCTTGGCGCACTGTGCGTAGCGCTTGGCGTTCTGACACCGATCATTGCGCTAATTTGGCAGGCTACCCAGGCCAATTTATCTCACTGGGATAATCTCCTGACGTATGTACTGCCTGCCGCACTAAAAAATACCGTGCTGTTATTAGCCGGTGTCGCGGTGATGGTCGGCGTGATTGGCGTAGGCAGCGCATGGGCGGTAACGGCATGGGATTTTCCTGGACGTAAAATTCTTAGCTGGGCGTTACTGTTGCCGCTGGCAATGCCAACCTACATTGTGGCCTTTGCGTGGCTCGATCTGCTGCATCCGATTGGCCCCCTGCAAACCTTTATCCGTTTTTTACTGGGCTTTGACAGCCCAAGACAGTTCCGGCTGCCAGATTTACGCTCACTTTCCGGCGCAATCATCCTGCTCGGATTAGTGCTTTACCCATACGTGTATCTGACAACCCGCGCTATGTTTATCAGCCAGCCCGCCCATTTACTGGAAGCCGCACGCACGCTGGGATGCAGCGCAACCGGAACCTTTTTTCGTGTTGCTTTGCCCATGGCCCGTCCGGCACTGGCCGTTGGGATCAGCCTGGCACTGCTGGAAACGCTCAACGATATTGGCGCATCGGAGTTTCTCGGGGTACAGACGTTAACCGTTACCGTGTACACCACATGGATCTCGCGTTCTGATTTATCTGCTGCGGCGCAAATTGCCTGCATGATGCTGATGTTTATATTCCTGATTCTGACACTGGAATTTTATGGTCGCAGAAAACAAGGATTCAGCAGCCGCAGCCTGCGGGAAATTCAACCTTCGCGCGTGCAGGGCTGGCGCGGTTGGCTGCTCGGTGGCGTTATTTCACTGCCGGTTGTACTGGGTTTTCTGGCACCGGTACTGTTTTTAATGTGGGAAAGCGCCAAACGCATAGGCGATGAGAACCCCCTTTCCTCTTCGTTACTGTCAGCATTGCAAAATACGCTATCGCTGGCAGCGGGAACCACGCTGGTGGTGGTTTGTGTCAGTATGCTGGTGGCCTGGAGCGCCCGCCATAGCGCCGCAGACAACGCCATGCCGGGATTTCGTCGCGGCGTGATGCGTCTGGCCTCTTTAGGCTATGCGGTTCCCGGCACAATTCTGGCGATTGGTTTTTTACCCCCCGCCATGGCTGTCGACCGCTGGCTGGCCGATTTACTGGATGTTCGCGGCCTGCCGCTGATGTCCGCAGGGATCCTGCTGGTAATTTGTTGTGCCATGCGATTCCAGGCGATTGCCATTGGCGCGCTGGATTCTGGTCTGGGCCGCATTCCACCTTCGCTGGAACAGGCGTCTCGTCTGTTGGGCGAGAATGGTGCGGGGACGTTTGCACGAGTCCATTTTCCCCTGCTGCGCCCGGCATTAGTCAGCAGTGCCCTGCTGGTTTTTGCTGATGCCATGAAAGAGCTGCCAACAACGTTGCTTTTGCGCCCGGTCAATTTTGAAACGCTGGCAACGTTACTGTATGCGGAAGCCGCACGTGGAACCTATGAAGAAGGTGCTATCGCCGCGCTAATGATTGTTTTAGCTGGCACGCTACCGGTTATTTTGTTGGTGCGTCACCAAATGACTCGCCGTGGTTAAGAGAGCAACAATGTCAGAAATTGCATTACGACTCCAGGATGTACACGTTGCTTATGGCAACAGCCAGCAATCGGTACTGAGCGGATTTTCAATGTCGGTACGTAAAGGTGAAATTGCCTGTCTGCTGGGTGCCTCAGGCTGCGGAAAAACCACGGTACTACGCGCAGTTGCCGGATTTGAACGCCTGCAAAACGGAGAGATCTATGTGTCACAGCGACGTGTTGCCGGTCCCGGCGTTCATCTGCCACCGGAAAAACGTCATGTCGGCATGGTCTTCCAGGAGTATGCGTTATTCCCCCATCTGACCGCGCAGCAAAATGTGGCCTTTGGATTGCGTCGCATGCCGCGTGAGGAACAACAGGCCAGAGTGACTGAGCTGTTGAAAATGGTGGAGTTACACAGCCATGCCAACCGCTATCCGCATGAGCTTTCCGGCGGGCAACAACAGCGTATCGCCCTTGCGCGCGCGTTGGCGCCACATCCGGAAATCCTGTTGCTGGATGAACCCTTCTCCAGCCTGGATAAGCGCACACGTGAGCGTCTTGGCAACGAGGTACGGGATATTTTGCGCGCCGCCGGGCAAACGGCGCTGTTGGTTACCCACAGTGAACACGAAGCCCAACTAATGGCTGACCATATTGGCGTGGTAAAAATGGGGCAGTATCAAATTAAAAAAGCGACCCATCCGACCTGAAGGTCAACAAAGTCGCCCTGAAAATTAATAATGCTTCTGTACCAGGCTGATGTTCACCGGCATACCGGAGCGCCTTTCCAGTGCCTGGCTCCCGCGGCTCACATCCACGTCATTCCCGCTGATAAAGGTGCGCAAAGCGGGAGTGACTGACAAAGGCACCTTTCTGTCAGACTCGTATTCCGAACGGTTTCGTGACAGCGGCTCATGTACTTCCACCCAGCGACTACCGTCCGGCTCTTCGCTGTATTTCACCGGTCGGTCAATTAATTGTACACGCGTCCCTACAGGCACCGTATCAAACAGGTGCTTGATGTCATCATTCCGCAAACGGATGCACCCCTGACTTACCCGCAAACCAATACCGAAATTGGCATTTGTCCCGTGAATGGCATAAAGCCTGCCAATATAAATTGCATACAGGCCCATCGGATTTTCTGGCCCGGCAGGAACAAAAGCCGGCAAGCTTTCACCGCGAGCGGCGTATTCACGTCGGGTATTTGGCGTCGGCGTCCAGCTTGGTGCTTCCTGCTTACGTTCGACCGCCGTCACCCAGTTACGCGGCGTTTCTCTACCCGCCTGACCAATGTCAATGGGTAAAACCTCAACCGTATTGCTGCCAGCAGGATAATAGTAAAGCCGCATCTCGGCGACGTTGATGACAATCCCCTCGCGCACGGTATCCGGAAGTATCAGTTGCTGCGGCACAACCAGCGTTGAACCCGATTTAGGCAGAAAAACATCGACGCCCGGATAGCCTCGAAACAGTGCAATGCTGTCCAGAATACGCGTGACCTGAACGCCTGAAATCCCAAAGGCAACAGTGACCGTCAGGCATTCCTTTGTGAAATCATCGACGCAGGTAAGACACTTGATCCTGCGACCGGTGGAAAGTGCGTCCATGACGAAATCCATCGACCAGGTCAGATTGGGCGCCGCCGGACGGAGCAGCGGCAGACGTTCTGTTGCCAGCCCTTTACGACGTCTTCTGCGTTTTACGCCCAGGCCACTGAGGTGATAAAGCCGGTACACGCGCTTATGATTAACATGAAGCCCTTCACGGCGCAGCAACTGGCAAATACGACGGTAGCCAAAACGCCTGCGCTCCAGTGCCAGCTCAGTGATGCGCCCTGATAAATGCGCATCAGCAGCCGGACGGTGAGCCTCATAGCGGCAGGTCGACAGGGATAAACCTGTAAGCCTGCAGGCACGACGTTGCGACAGACCGGTCGCATCACACATCAACATCACGGCTTCCCGCTTCTGGTCTGTCGTCAGTACTTTCGCCCAAGAGCCACCTGAAGCGCCTCTTTATCCAGCATGGCTTCGGCAAGCAGCTTCTTGAGTCTGGCGTTCTCTTCCTCAAGCGACTTCAGGCGCTTAACTTCAGGCACCTCCATACCGCCATACTTCTTACGCCAGATGTAAAACGTGGCATCGGAAATGGCATGCTTGCGGCAGAGTTCACGGGCGGGTACCCCAGCTTCGGCTTCGCGGAGAATACTGATGATCTGTTCGTCGGAAAAACGCTTCTTCATGGGGATGTCCTCATGTGGCTTATGAAGACATTACTAACATCGGGGTGTACTAATCAACGGGGAGCAGGTCAGACAGCCCGCCTCGCCGGTCACCGCCTGAATCGCGGTGAGTACCGCATCGACGCTCGGCGAGGCGAACAGATCGCCGCAGACCGCGGCGGTCAGCATGCCTTTACCAATAAAGCCGACGTGCGCCGGTTCATGGCCGGAGCCGCCGCCGGAAATCACCGCCACGTTGTTTTTATTCAGATCGCGGCGTACCACTACACGGATCGCCGGGTCGCTCTCCAGACGCGCCAGGTTATTCCACGGGCTGGTGATAATTGTACCGTCGATCACGTCGCTAACGAGATGGGGGCGTTGATTAAAAAAGAATTGAGACATAACGGCTCCTCGAGGTTGAGTGTAAGACAACCCCCCGAATGCATGTTCATGGTGCGGAGGCGATAGAGAGATTCTGGCGAAGTCAGCATGGAAAAAAACAACACGAAAATGAGTTTCATTACGAAACGTGATTGCTGTTTTTTGTTCCGAAATGAAACTTAATTAGGCGAGAAATCATCACAATGCGAACTCGCTCGACTTTTTCCTCCTGCGATCAGAGCAGGCCACACGGCGCAGTCAGTCTTTTTTGCGGGGCTTTACCCAGGATGGCGCGTAATTGGGGAAATTTATCATCGTGTTTGTCGGTAATTTCGCGGTAACGGAACGGATCGAGATCGCAAATCTCATTATTTTTGTGGTTAAGCGTTCCAATATGAAACGCATGTCATTTTTATCTGTTCCATATCAGAACAAAATGACGAAAGATTTTTTTGTACACGCCTCGCCATACAGTTATTACATCGCTCCGGTACGTCCGCTTTCGCCGTCAACATCAGGCTAAACGGGTTAACGCCAGGGCTCACCATGTAAAAACATGTACTTATTTGAGGATGAAAGGAATGCTAAAAGTTATTCAATCTCCAGCCAAATATCTCCAGGGTCCTGACGCTTCTACCTTATTTGGTCAATACGCTAAAAATCTGGCGGACAGCTTTTTCGTGATTGCGGACGACTTCGTCATGAAGCTGGCGGGAGAAAAGGTACTCAATGGCCTGCACAGCCATGACATTAGCTGCCACGCGGAACGCTTCAACGGTGAATGCAGCCATGTTGAAATTAATCGCCTGATTGCCATTCTGAAAAAACACGGTTGCCGCGGCGTGGTCGGGATCGGCGGTGGTAAAACCCTCGATACCGCGAAGGCGATCGGTTACTACCAGAAGCTGCCGGTGGTGGTGATCCCGACCATCGCCTCGACCGATGCGCCGACCAGCGCGCTGTCGGTGATCTACACCGAAGCGGGCGAGTTTGAAGAGTATCTGATCTATCCGAAAAACCCGGATATGGTGGTGATGGACACGGCGATTATCGCCAAAGCGCCGGTACGCCTGCTGGTCTCCGGCATGGGCGATGCGCTCTCCACCTGGTTCGAGGCCAAAGCTTGCTACGATGCGCGCGCCACCAGCATGGCCGGAGGACAGTCCACCGAGGCGGCGCTGAGCCTCGCCCGCCTGTGCTATGATACGCTGCTGGCGGAGGGCGAAAAGGCCCGTCTGGCGGCGCAGGCCGGGGTAGTGACCGAAGCGCTGGAGCGCATCATCGAGGCGAACACTTACCTCAGCGGCATTGGCTTTGAAAGCAGTGGCCTGGCCGCCGCCCATGCAATCCACAACGGTTTCACCATTCTTGAAGAGTGCCATCACCTGTATCACGGTGAGAAAGTGGCCTTCGGTACCCTGGCGCAGCTGGTGCTACAGAACAGCCCGATGGACGAGATTGAAACGGTGCTGGGCTTCTGCCAGCGCGTCGGCCTGCCGGTGACGCTCGCGCAGATGGGCGTCAAAGAGGGGATCGACGAGAAAATCGCCGCGGTGGCGAAAGCCACCTGCGCGGAAGGGGAAACCATCCACAATATGCCGTTTGCGGTGACCCCGGAGAGCGTCCATGCCGCTATCCTCACCGCCGATCTGTTAGGCCAGCAGTGGCTGGCGCGTTAATTCGCGGTGGCTAAACCGCTGGCCCAGGTCAGCGGTTTTTCTTTCTCCCCTCCGGCAGTCGCTGCCGGAGGGGTTCTCTATGGTACAACGCGGAAAAGGATATGACTGTTCAGACTCAGGATACCGGGAAGGCGGTCTCTTCCGTCATCGCCCAGTCATGGCACCGCTGCAGCAAGTTTATGCAGCGCGAAACCTGGCAAACGCCGCACCAGGCCCAGGGCCTGACCTTCGACTCCATCTGTCGGCGTAAAACCGCGCTGCTGACCATCGGTCAGGCGGCGCTGGAAGACGCCTGGGAGTTTATGGACGGTCGCCCCTGCGCGCTGTTTATTCTTGATGAGTCTGCCTGCATCCTCAGCCGTTGCGGCGAGCCGCAAACCCTGGCCCAGCTGGCTGCCCTGGGATTTCGCGACGGCAGCTATTGTGCTGAGAGCATTATCGGCACCTGCGCGCTGTCGCTGGCCGCGATGCAGGGCCAGCCGATCAACACCGCCGGCGATCGGCATTTTAAGCAGGCGCTACAGCCATGGAGTTTTTGCTCGACGCCGGTGTTTGATAACCACGGGCGGCTGTTCGGCTCTATTTCGCTTTGCTGTCTGGTCGAGCACCAGTCCAGCGCCGACCTCTCCCTGACGCTGGCCATCGCCCGCGAGGTGGGTAACTCCCTGCTCACCGACAGCCTGCTGGCGGAATCCAACCGTCACCTTAATCAGATGTACGGCCTGCTGGAGAGCATGGACGATGGGGTGATGGCGTGGAACGAACAGGGCGTGCTGCAGTTTCTCAATGTTCAGGCGGCGAGACTGCTGCATCTTGATGTTCAGGCCAGCCAGGGGAAAAATATCGCCGATCTGGTGACCCTCCCGGCGCTGCTGCGCCGCGCCATCAAACACGCCCGCGGCCTGAATCACGTCGAAGTCACCTTTGAAAGTCAGCATCAGTTTGTCGATGCGGTGATCACCTTAAAACCGATTGTCGAGGCGCAAGGCAACAGTTTTATTCTGCTGCTGCACCCGGTGGAGCAGATGCGGCAGCTGATGACCAGCCAGCTCGGTAAAGTGAGCCACACCTTTGAGCAGATGTCTGCCGACGATCCGGAAACCCGACGCCTGATCCACTTTGGCCGCCAGGCGGCGCGCGGTGGCTTCCCGGTGCTGCTGTGCGGCGAAGAGGGGGTTGGGAAAGAGCTGCTGAGCCAGGCTATCCACAATGAAAGCGAACGGGCGGGCGGCCCCTACATCGCCGTCAACTGCCAGCTATATGCCGACAGCGTGCTGGGCCAGGACTTTATGGGCAGCGCCCCTACCGACGATGAAAATGGTCGCCTGAGCCGCCTTGAGCTGGCCAACGGCGGCACCCTGTTTCTGGAAAAGATCGAGTATCTGGCGCCGGAGCTGCAGTCGGCCCTGCTGCAGGTGATTAAGCAGGGCGTGCTCACCCGCCTCGACGCCCGGCGCCTGATCCCGGTGGATGTGAAGGTGATTGCCACCACCACCGTCGATCTGGCCAATCTGGTGGAACAGAACCGCTTTAGCCGCCAGCTGTACTATGCGCTGCACTCCTTTGAGATCGTCATCCCGCCGCTGCGCGCCCGACGCAACAGTATTCCGTCGCTGGTGCATAACCGGTTGAAGAGCCTGGAGAAGCGTTTCTCTTCGCGACTGAAAGTGGACGATGACGCGCTGGCGCAGTTGGTGGCCTACTCATGGCCGGGGAATGATTTTGAGCTCAACAGCGTCATTGAGAATATCGCCATCAGCAGCGACAACGGCCACATTCGCCTGAGTAATCTGCCGGAATATCTCTTTTCCGAGCGGCCGGGCGGGGATAGCGCGTCATCGCTGCTGCCGGCCAGCCTGACCTTTAGCGCCATCGAAAAGGAAGCTATTATTCACGCCGCCCGGGTGACCAGCGGGCGGGTGCAGGAGATGTCGCAGCTGCTCAATATCGGCCGCACCACCCTGTGGCGCAAAATGAAGCAGTACGATATTGACGCCAGCCAATTCAAGCGCAAGCATCAGGCCTAGTCTCCTCGATACGCGCCATGGAGAACAGGGCATCCGACAGGCGATTGCTGTAGCGTTTGAGCGCGTCGCGCAGCGGATGCGCGCGGTCCATGGCCGTCAGCAGGCGTTCGAGCCGACGGGACTGGGTGCGCGCCACGTGCAGCTGGGCAGAGGCGAGATTCCTCCCCGGGATCACGAACTGTTTTAACGGGCCGCTCTCGGCCATATTGCGGTCGATAAGCCGCTCCAGGGCGGTGATCTCCTCTTCGCCGACCGTCTGGCTCAGGCGGGTCAGGCCCCGCGCATCGCTGGCCAGTTCAGCCCCCAGCACGAACAGCGTCTGCTGAATATGGTGCAGGCTTTCCCGGAGCCCGGCGTCGCGGGTCGTGGCGTAGCAGACGCCCAGTTGGGATATCAGTTCATCGACGGTGCCGTAGGCCTCGACGCGAATATGGTCTTTCTCGATGCGGCTGCCGCCGTACAGGGCGGTGGTGCCTTTATCCCCGGTGCGGGTATAGATACGATACATTCAGTTTCTCTCACTTAACGGCAGGACTTTAACCAGCTGCCCGGCGTTGGCGCCGAGCGTACGCAGATGATCGTCGCTATCGGTGACGTGTCCGGTAGCCAGCGGCGCGTCCGCCGGCAGCTGGGCATGAGTGAGGGCTATCTCGCCGGACGCGCTGAGCCCGATACCCACCCGCAGGGGCGAGCTTCTGGCCGCCAGGGCGCCCAGCGCAGCGGCGTCACCGCCTCCGTCATAGGTTATGGTCTGGCAGGGGACCCCCTGCTCCTCCAGCCCCCAGCACAGCTCATTGATGGCGCCGGCATGGTGCCCGCGCGGATCGTAAAACAGGCGTACGCCTGGCGGTGAAAGCGACATGACGGTCCCCTCGTTAACACTCAGAATGCCTGGCGGAAAATCGCGGCAATCTCCTGCTCGTTGCCTTTACGCGGGTTCGAGAACGCATTGCCGTCTTTCAGAGCCATCTCCGCCATGTAGGGGAAGTCGGCCTCTTTTACTCCCAGATCGCGCAGATGCTGCGGAATACCGATATCCATCGACAGACGCGTGATAGCGGCGATGGCTTTTTCCGCCGCGTCGAGAGTGGACAGTCCGGTGATATTTTCGCCCATCAGTTCAGCGATATCGGCGAATTTCTCCGGGTTGGCGATCAGGTTGTAGCGGGCCACATGCGGCAGCAGGACAGCGTTGGCCACGCCGTGCGGCATGTCGTACAGGCCGCCCAGCTGGTGCGCCATGGCGTGCACGTAGCCGAGGTTGGCGTTATTGAAAGCCATCCCGGCCAGCAGAGAAGCATAGGCCATGTTTTCCCGCGCCTGCAGATTGCTGCCGAGGGCCACGGCCTGGCGCAGGTTGCGGGCGATGAGGCGGATCGCCTGCATGGCGGCGGCGTCCGTCACCGGGTTAGCGTCTTTGGAGATATAGGCCTCTACGGCGTGGGTCAGGGCATCCATCCCAGTCGCCGCGGTCAGGGCGGCCGGTTTACCGATCATCAGCAGCGGATCGTTGATAGAGACCGACGGCAGGTTGCGCCAGCTGACGATCACAAACTTCACTTTGGTTTCGGTGTTGGTCAGGACGCAGTGGCGGGTGACCTCGCTGGCGGTGCCGGCGGTGGTATTGACCGCGACGATAGGTGGCAGCGGGTTGGTCAGGGTCTCGATTCCGGCATACTGGTACAGATCGCCCTCATGGGTGGCGGCGATGCCGATGCCTTTGCCGCAATCGTGCGGGCTGCCGCCGCCCACGGTGACGATGATGTCGCACTGTTCGCGGCGAAACACGGCGAGGCCGTCGCGCACGTTGGTGTCTTTCGGGTTCGGCTCGACGCCGTCAAAGATCGCCACCTCGATCCCGGCCTCCCGCAGATAATGCAGGGTTTTGTCCACCGCTCCATCTTTAATTGCCCGCAGGCCTTTGTCGGTGACCAGCAGGGCTTTTTTCCCCCCCAGCAGCTGGCAGCGTTCGCCGACTACGGAAATGGCGTTGGGGCCAAAAAAGTTAACGTTTGGCACCAGATAATCAAACATACGATAGCTCATAATATACCTTCTCGCTTCAGGTTATAATGCGGAAAAACAATCCAGGGCGCACTGGGCTAATAATTGATCCTGCTCGACCGTACCGCCGCTAACGCCGACGGCGCCAATTACCTGCTCATTAAAAATAACTGGCAGGCCGCCGCCAAAAATAATAATTCGCTGTTGGTTGGTAAGCTGCAGACCGTACAGAGATTGTCCTGGCTGGACCGCTGGCGTAATTTCATGGGTACCTTGCTTCAGGCTGCAGGCGCTCCAGGCTTTATTCAGGGAAATATCGCAGCTGGAGACGAAGGCCTCGTCCATCCGCTGGATAAGCAGCGTGTTGCCTCCGCGGTCAACTACGGAAAACACCACCGCCACGTTGATCTCAGTGGCTTTTTTTTCCACCGCCGCCGCCATTTGCTGGGCGGCGGCCAGGGTGATTGTCTGAACTTGTTGGCTCTTGTTCATCATTCTCTCCCGCACCAGGATAACGCTGGCGCGAATAGTCAGTAGGGGGCGATAGTAAAAAACTATTACCATTCGGTTGGCTTGCTTTATTTTTGTCAGCGTTATTTTGTCGCCCGCCATGATTTAGTCAATAGGGTTAAAATAGCGTCGGCAAAACGTAATTAAGGGCGTTTTTTATTAATTGATTTATATCATTGCGGGCGATCACATTTTTTATTTTTGCCGCCGGAGTAAAGTTTCATAGTGAAACTGTCGGTAGATTTCGTGTGCCAAATTGAAACGAAATTAAATTTATTTTTTTCACCACTGGCTCATTTAAAGTTCCGCTATTGCCGGTAATGGCCGGGCGGCAACGACGCTGGCCCGGCGTATTCGCTACCGTCTGCGGATTTCACCTTTTGAGCCGATGAACAATGAAAAGATCAAAACGATTTGCAGTACTGGCCCAGCGCCCCGTCAATCAGGACGGGCTGATTGGCGAGTGGCCTGAAGAGGGGCTGATCGCCATGGACAGCCCCTTTGACCCGGTCTCTTCAGTAAAAGTGGACAACGGTCTGATCGTCGAGCTGGACGGCAAACGCCGGGACCAGTTTGACATGATCGACCGGTTTATCGCCGATTACGCGATCAACGTTGAGCGCACAGAGCAGGCAATGCGCCTGGAGGCGGTGGAAATAGCCCGCATGCTGGTGGATATTCACGTCAGCCGGGAGGAGATCATTGCCATCACTACCGCCATCACGCCGGCCAAAGCGGTCGAGGTGATGGCGCAGATGAACGTGGTGGAGATGATGATGGCGCTGCAGAAGATGCGTGCCCGCCGGACCCCCTCCAACCAGTGCCACGTCACCAATCTCAAAGATAATCCGGTGCAGATTGCCGCTGACGCCGCCGAGGCCGGGATCCGCGGCTTCTCAGAACAGGAGACCACGGTCGGTATCGCGCGCTATGCGCCGTTTAACGCCCTGGCGCTGTTGGTCGGCTCGCAGTGCGGCCGCCCCGGCGTGTTGACGCAGTGCTCGGTGGAAGAGGCCACCGAGCTGGAGCTGGGCATGCGTGGCTTAACCAGCTACGCCGAGACGGTGTCGGTCTACGGCACTGAAGCGGTATTTACCGACGGCGATGATACTCCGTGGTCAAAGGCGTTCCTCGCCTCGGCCTACGCCTCCCGCGGGTTGAAAATGCGCTACACCTCCGGCACCGGATCCGAAGCGCTGATGGGCTATTCGGAGAGCAAGTCGATGCTCTACCTCGAATCGCGCTGCATCTTCATTACCAAAGGCGCCGGGGTTCAGGGGCTGCAAAACGGCGCGGTGAGCTGTATCGGCATGACCGGCGCTGTGCCGTCGGGCATTCGGGCGGTGCTGGCGGAAAACCTGATCGCCTCTATGCTCGACCTCGAAGTGGCGTCCGCTAACGACCAGACTTTCTCCCACTCGGATATTCGCCGCACCGCGCGCACCCTGATGCAGATGCTGCCGGGCACCGACTTTATTTTCTCCGGCTACAGCGCGGTGCCGAACTACGACAACATGTTCGCCGGCTCGAACTTCGATGCGGAAGATTTTGATGATTACAACATCCTGCAGCGTGACCTGATGGTTGACGGCGGCCTGCGTCCGGTGACCGAGGCGGAAACCATTGCCATTCGCCAGAAAGCGGCGCGGGCGATCCAGGCGGTTTTCCGCGAGCTGGGGCTGCCGCCAATCGCCGACGAGGAGGTAGAGGCCGCCACCTACGCGCACGGTAGCAACGAGATGCCGCCGCGTAACGTGGTGGAGGATCTGAGTGCGGTGGAAGAGATGATGAAGCGCAACATCACCGGCCTCGATATTGTCGGCGCGCTGAGCCGCAGCGGCTTTGAGGATATCGCCAGCAATATTCTCAATATGCTGCGCCAGCGGGTCACCGGCGATTACCTGCAGACCTCGGCCATTCTCGATCGGCAGTTCGAGGTGGTGAGTGCGGTCAACGACATCAATGACTATCAGGGGCCGGGCACCGGCTATCGCATCTCTGCCGAACGCTGGGCGGAGATCAAAAATATTCCGGGCGTGGTTCAGCCCGACACCATTGAATAAGGCGGTATTCCTGTGCAACAGACAACCCAAATTCAGCCCTCTTTTACCCTGAAAACCCGCGAGGGCGGGGTAGCTTCTGCCGATGAACGCGCCGATGAAGTGGTGATCGGCGTCGGCCCTGCCTTCGATAAACACCAGCATCACACTCTGATCGATATGCCCCATGGCGCGATCCTCAAAGAGCTGATTGCCGGGGTGGAAGAAGAGGGGCTTCACGCCCGGGTGGTGCGCATTCTGCGCACGTCCGACGTCTCCTTTATGGCCTGGGATGCTGCCAACCTGAGCGGCTCGGGGATCGGCATCGGTATCCAGTCGAAGGGGACCACGGTCATCCATCAGCGCGATCTGCTGCCGCTCAGCAACCTGGAGCTGTTCTCCCAGGCGCCGCTGCTGACGCTGGAAACCTACCGGCAGATTGGCAAAAACGCCGCGCGCTATGCGCGCAAAGAGTCACCTTCGCCGGTGCCGGTGGTGAACGATCAGATGGTGCGGCCGAAATTTATGGCCAAAGCCGCGCTATTTCATATCAAAGAGACCAAACATGTGGTGCAGGACGCCGAGCCCGTCACCCTGCACGTCGACTTAGTAAGGGAGTGACCATGAGCGAGAAAACCATGCGCGTGCAGGATTATCCGTTAGCCACCCGCTGCCCGGAGCATATCCTGACGCCTACCGGCAAACCATTGACCGATATTACCCTCGAGAAGGTGCTCTCTGGCGAGGTGGGCCCGCAGGATGTGCGGATCTCCCGCCAGACCCTTGAGTACCAGGCGCAGATTGCTGAGCAGATGCAGCGCCATGCGGTGGCGCGCAATTTCCGCCGCGCGGCGGAGCTTATCGCCATTCCTGACGAGCGCATTCTGGCTATCTATAACGCGCTGCGCCCGTTCCGCTCCTCGCAGGCGGAGCTGCTGGCGATCGCCGACGAGCTGGAGCACACCTGGCATGCGACAGTGAATGCCGCCTTTGTCCGGGAGTCGGCGGAAGTGTATCAGCAGCGGCATAAGCTGCGTAAAGGAAGCTAAGCGGAGGTCAGCATGCCGTTAATAGCCGGGATTGATATCGGCAACGCCACCACCGAGGTGGCGCTGGCGTCCGACGACCCGCAGGCGAGGGCGTTTGTTGCCAGCGGGATCGTCGCGACGACGGGCATGAAAGGGACGCGGGACAATATCGCCGGGACCCTCGCCGCGCTGGAGCAGGCCCTGGCGAAAACACCGTGGTCGATGAGCGATGTCTCTCGCATCTATCTTAACGAAGCCGCGCCGGTGATTGGCGATGTGGCGATGGAGACCATCACCGAGACCATTATCACCGAATCGACCATGATCGGTCATAACCCGCAGACGCCGGGCGGGGTGGGCGTTGGCGTGGGGACGACTATCGCCCTCGGGCGGCTGGCGACGCTGCCGGCGGCGCAGTATGCCGAGGGGTGGATCGTACTGATTGACGACGCCGTCGATTTCCTTGACGCCGTGTGGTGGCTCAATGAGGCGCTCGACCGGGGGATCAACGTGGTGGCGGCGATCCTCAAAAAGGACGACGGCGTGCTGGTGAACAACCGCCTGCGTAAAACCCTGCCGGTGGTAGATGAAGTGACGCTCCTGGAGCAGGTCCCCGAGGGGGTGATGGCGGCGGTGGAAGTGGCCGCGCCGGGCCAGGTGGTGCGGATCCTGTCGAATCCCTACGGGATCGCCACCTTCTTCGGGCTAAGCCCGGAAGAGACCCAGGCCATCGTCCCCATCGCCCGCGCCCTGATTGGCAACCGTTCAGCGGTGGTGCTCAAGACCCCGCAGGGGGACGTGCAGTCGCGGGTGATCCCGGCGGGCAACCTCTACATTAGCGGCGAAAAGCGCCGCGGAGAGGCCGATGTCGCCGAGGGCGCGGAAGCCATCATGCAGGCGATGAGCGCCTGTGCTCCGGTACGCGACATCCGCGGCGAACCGGGCACTCACGCCGGCGGCATGCTTGAGCGGGTGCGCAAGGTAATGGCGTCCCTGACCGGCCATGAGATGAGCGCGATATACATCCAGGATCTGCTGGCGGTGGATACGTTTATTCCGCGCAAGGTGCAGGGCGGGATGGCCGGCGAGTGCGCCATGGAAAATGCCGTCGGGATGGCGGCGATGGTGAAAGCGGACCGTCTGCAAATGCAGGTTATCGCCCGCGAACTGAGCGCCCGACTGCAGACCGAGGTGGTGGTGGGCGGCGTGGAGGCCAACATGGCCATCGCCGGGGCGTTAACCACTCCCGGCTGTGCGGCGCCGCTGGCGATCCTCGATCTCGGCGCCGGCTCGACGGATGCGGCGATCGTCAACGCGGAGGGGCAGATAACGGCGGTCCATCTCGCCGGGGCGGGGAATATGGTCAGCCTGTTGATTAAAACCGAGCTGGGCCTCGAGGATCTTTCGCTGGCGGAAGCGATAAAAAAATACCCGCTGGCCAAAGTGGAAAGCCTGTTCAGTATTCGTCACGAGAATGGCGCGGTGGAGTTCTTTCGGGAAGCCCTCAGCCCGGCGGTGTTCGCCAAAGTGGTGTACATCAAGGAGGGCGAACTGGTGCCGATCGATAACGCCAGCCCGCTGGAAAAAATTCGTCTCGTGCGCCGGCAGGCGAAAGAGAAAGTGTTTGTCACCAACTGCCTGCGCGCGCTGCGCCAGGTCTCACCCGGCGGTTCCATTCGCGATATCGCCTTTGTGGTGCTGGTGGGCGGCTCATCGCTGGACTTTGAGATCCCGCAGCTTATCACGGAAGCCTTGTCGCACTATGGCGTAGTCGCCGGGCAGGGCAATATTCGGGGAACAGAAGGGCCGCGCAATGCGGTCGCCACCGGGCTGCTACTGGCCGGTCAGGCGAATTAAACGGGCGCTCGCGCCAGCCTCTCTCTTTAACGTGCTATTTCAGGATGCCGATAATGAACCAGACTTCTACCTTAACCGGGCAGTGCGTGGCCGAGTTTCTTGGCACCGGATTGCTCATTTTCTTCGGCGCGGGCTGCGTCGCTGCGCTGCGGGTCGCCGGGGCCAGCTTTGGTCAGTGGGAGATCAGTATTATCTGGGGCCTTGGCGTCGCCATGGCCATCTACCTGACGGCCGGTGTCTCCGGCGCGCACCTTAATCCGGCGGTGACCATTGCCCTGTGGCTGTTCGCCTGTTTTGAACGCCGCAAGGTGCTGCCGTTTATTGTTGCCCAGACGGCCGGGGCCTTCTGCGCCGCCGCGCTGGTGTATGGGCTCTATCGCCAGCTGTTTCTCGATCTTGAACAGAGTCAGCATATCGTGCGCGGCACTGCCGCCAGCCTTAACCTGGCCGGGGTCTTTTCCACGTACCCGCATCCACATATCACTTTTATACAAGCGTTTGCCGTTGAGACCACCATCACGGCAATCCTGATGGCGATGATCATGGCCCTGACCGACGACGGCAACGGAATTCCGCGCGGGCCGCTGGCGCCGTTGCTGATTGGCTTGCTGATCGCCGTGATCGGCGCGTCGATGGGGCCGCTAACCGGCTTTGCGCTGAATCCGGCGCGCGACTTCGGCCCAAAACTGTTTACCAGTCTGGCCGGGTGGGGCTCGATCGCCTTTACCGGTGGGCTGGCGATCCCTTACTTTCTGGTGCCGCTGCTGGCGCCGGTGGTGGGGGCGATTATCGGGGCGTTTTTGTATCGCAAGCTTATCGGCCGCCTTCTGCCGTGCGAATGCGGTATCGATGAGTAAAGCGGGACCCGCCGCAGCGCGGCGGGTTTCCCCGGCCTGATGCCGGGGGGGTTATTTTTTGATGACCGCGCTGAGATCGCCAAGTTTAGCGGCGGGGTTCTTGTGGCACTCCTGCAGCATTTTCGGTACCGAAACGGTCTCGACTTCATGCCAGTCAACATAGTCGCCGCCGCTAAAGTCGGTGTTGCGATTCACTACCCAGAAGGCCACCGGGGTCATGCTTTTTGGGTTCATATCCATAAATTCCTGACAGGTCATATTCTGCGGCGTGGTTTCCTCAACCGCGAACGCCGGGCTGGTCATCAGACAGAATGTGGTAGCCGCCACGGTCAATACGAGTGCTTTAGGGAAGGTGCGAACAAGTCCCTGATATGAGATCATGTTTGTCATCTGGAGCCATGGAACAGGGTTCATCATGAGTCATCAACTTACCTTCGCCGACAGTGAATTCAGCAGTAAGCGCCGTCAGACCCGAAAAGAGATTTTCCTCTCCCGCATGGAGCAGATTTTGCCATGGCAGAATATGGTGGAAGTCATCGAGCCGTTTTATCCCAAGGCGGGCAATGGCCGACGGCCCTATCCGCTGGAGACCATGCTGCGTATTCACTGCATGCAGCATTGGTACAACCTGAGCGACGGTGCCATGGAAGATGCCCTGTACGAAATCGCCTCCATGCGCCTGTTTGCCCGATTATCCCTGGATAGCGCCTTGCCTGACCGCACCACCATCATGAATTTCCGCCACCTGCTGGAGCAGCATCAACTGGCCCGCCAATTGTTCAAGACCATCAATCGCTGGCTGGCCGAAGCAGGCGTCATGATGACTCAAGGCACCTTGGTCGATGCCACCATCATTGAGGCACCCAGCTCGACCAAGAACAAAGAGCAGCAACGCGATCCGGAGATGCATCAGACCAAGAAAGGCAATCAGTGGCACTTTGGCATGAAGGCCCACATTGGTGTCGATGCCAAGAGTGGCCTGACCCACAGCCTAGTCACCACCGCGGCCAACGAGCATGACCTCAATCAGCTGGGTAATCTGCTGCATGGAGAGGAGCAATTTGTCTCAGCCGATGCCGGCTACCAAGGGGCGCCACAGCGCGAGGAGCTGGCCGAGGTGGATGTGGACTGGCTGATCGCCGAGCGCCCCGGCAAGGTAAGAACCTTGAAACAGCATCCACGCAAGAACAAAACGGCCATCAACATCGAATACATGAAAGCCAGCATCCGGGCCAAGGTGGAGCACCCGTTTCGCATCATCAAGCGACAGTTCGGCTTCGTGAAAGCCAGATACAAGGGGTTGCTGAAAAACGATAACCAACTGGCGATGTTATTCACGCTGGCCAACCTGTTTCGGGCGGACCAAATGATACGTCAGTGGGAGAGATCTCACTAAAAACTGGGGATAACGCCTTAAATGGCGAAGAAACGGTCTAAATAGGCTGATTCAAGGCATTTACGGGAGAAAAAATCGGCTCAAACATGAAGAAATGAAATGACTGAGTCAGCCGAGAAGAATTTCCCCGCTTATTCGCACCTTCCCTTGGTCAGGTTACTATTCATTGATCCTCACATCGCAAAGTATAGGCACATTCAAATCAGTATCTTTTTTCCTGTGCTGTTCTGAGGTGAGTATATCACCTCAGAACAGGTGGCCAAATTCAGTGTGTCACTTCACTATGCCTTCACCAGTTTCGCAGACATGGGGTCATAAACATACCCAATGATGCTACCATCCTTAATACGTGCAACAGCCTCATCGATAACGAATAACGGAACGAGAAACCATTCCTCGGGCTGTACTGGATGGCCGAAACGGTCGTTAATGGTAATGTTAAGCCTTGCGGGTGCAAACAACCTGTGAAACAGGTTTTCCATCCGGGTGCGGTTGATGCCTGCAAGCTTGTATGAAGCTACCACCTCGACCTTCGCTAACAGATAGGTGGAATCGTGTTCCGCATTGGCAATACGCGCCTCAACTTTGCCGCCAGTAACTCCAATCTTGTGAATGACATCACGATGTTCAGCTACATAAGGGTTATCAGATAGCGAACGCAACACATAAATGGTGCCACTTTCTAGATCGCTCTCTTCTAGAGCATCGCTGAATAAAGGCCCCATGTCTGGATCGGTAATTCGGCGTGCTGTTTCGTCTTTATACAAAGCACGAACCAGTGACAGCCGAAGTAGGTTGCTTTCCGTACCATTCGAGTAAATGACACGCAGCCGAGCATCTTTCTTCCCCTGTGGCGAATCGAACTCTTCACCTTCCTCAGCCACATAAGCCGTTTGACCATCCAGGATGAACCAATGGCCCACTTCAATCGTTGCATACTGTCCAAAAGGTCGGGTCACTCTTAACCCTGAACTTAGATCACTGCGCACCTGTTCAAATAGCGGTTTGAATGTATCAAAATCCTCGCACGGCTTGCGATCCGCGATCCCTTGTACAGCACGCTTTTCGGCGCTAGCACGAACATGACGCAAGACTGTGATATCGTCCTCGCTGGTAACATCCGCCAGTTCGGCAGCCAAATTATCGATATCGATAAATTCGTCCGCTGACTCCGCTCCATCCCCCCCTCCGGCCAACAAGCCCTGATAATCCAGCGGCTCTAGCAAGGCACGGCAGTCTGGGAGACTGCGTAGCCGGTCGAGCCGCACTGCATAGAGGCGCTCAAAGATCTCACGCTCTTCGCCGTGTTGCGGCGCACGTCCATGTTGGTCAGCGAAGCGCTGGATTTCCTCAAAACCTGCGATGATGCGTTCCTCGCTGGCTGGACGTCCTTTTTTCTTCTCCGGTGGTGCAAATTCAGCAAGTTCTGCCGCCAAATCGTCTAAATCAGAATTACTCATAACGTCCCTCCGCCCTAAAACGCATAAACGCGGCTGCACCTTCTGCAAGGTGCTTTTCCCAGGCATCCGCCGAAGTTAACGATGGGAGTCGCCCACGTTCACGTTTAAATTCAGCAGCACGCTTGGCGATCACTTTGGCATCTTCAGGCGTGATCGAGGTACGCTTGGCCGAGATGGCCGCCGCGACCTGCTTCAAGCTATCTTCGCTCATTGTCTTAGCAAGTATGGCGTAGGCTTCACCAAAGGGATTGATGCGGTCGATAAGGTCTATGTCTAAATCGCGTACGTCCATCGCAAAGCGACGCACTCCGTCAATAAGGGCAGTATTGAGCGTCCCATCGTTCTCGCCGTTGACAATACGCTTGGCCTGCTGCGTGAGGTTAAGGGCGGCGATAGCATGCTGACGTACAGCCTCCTGATCTTCAGCATCAAGTTCAGGATACTTTTCTTTGATGATCTTACCCATACGAACCTGTGTTAACTCTTCAGGGATCAGCTCTTCATCGAACAGACCTCGTTCGATGGCGGGCTTATCCTGCACAAAGGCCGCGATCACTTCGTTTAAATCTTCCTGGCAGATGCGTGCCGCTTCTTTGCTCTTGGGCTCGGCAAGTCCCTTAATCTCGATTTGATACGTCCCTGTCTGCTCATTAACACCAAAATTGCAGCTATCCGGGTCATATCCTCCATCACCATAATCAAAGCCTGGAGTCGGGCCGCTTTCTGGATTCTTGGGCTTAAACTCGAAGCGCGGAGCCAGTACCTGCTCCATCAACAAGCTCGCCGCGATAGCTTTCAAGGTATCGTTGACTGCCTCAGTAACTGCGCCCTCTACAGCGTCCGGCTCGGCGATCAAGTTAGTAAATCTCGCGCGGGTTTTACCCGGAGCGTCACGAGTGGCGCGACCGATAATCTGCACGATCTCAGTCAGGCTAGCACGGTAGCCCACAGTCAGCGCATGTTCGCACCAGATCCAGTCGAAACCTTCCTTCGCCATACCAAGTGCAATAATGATGTCCACATAATCACGGTCTGTCTTCATTTCTACAGCTCGAAGGCTTTCCTGAATCTTGCCTTGGCTAGTTGGGTCCACCAGATCAGCGATACGCAACATTCGGCCATCGCGGCATTTGACTAACTGGAAACCTGTCGCAGGATCCGCACCTTGCCAATCGCCAAGCGCGCCAAGAATATGTTCCACTTCCTTAATTTTATCCTTCGTGCTCTCGCGCGAATTGACGTTGGGTATATGGATAATGGTCTTCTTGTCAGGATCGAGGACATTAAGGATGTCATCGACGTAGGAGCCACTGTAGAAGAAGTAGCCGATGTCAAGTTGCTTGAGGTATTCGTAACCGTTGAGTTGTTCGTAGTAGGTATAGGTGACGGTATCGAACCTGGACTCATCCTGAGGAGCCAAAACGGCCTCCGCATCACCCCGGAAGTAGGAGCCGGTCATGGCAACGATGTGTGTCTTGTCACGCGCGATGAACTGCCCCAGATGCTGACCAAGCTTGTTATCCGGGTTAGCTGACACATGGTGGAATTCATCGACGGCGATCAGGCGATCGTCAAACGCTTCTACGCCGTAGGCATCGACCGCGAAGCGAAAGGTTGCGTGTGTGCAAACAAGCACCTTGTCGCTACTTTCAAGAAAAGAGCCGAAAGCTCTTACCTTGCCACCGTTGTCGTTACCGGGCGCGTTGCATAGGTTCCACTTAGGTTCGACATGCCAATCAGCCCAGAATCCAAACTGCGATAGTGGTTCATCGTTGAAGCTCGCGCCAATAGATTTTTCCGGCACGACAATGATTGCCTGTTTGATCCCCTGGTTTGCGAGTTTATCGAGTGCGACGAACATCAGCGCACGACTCTTGCCAGAGGCGGGCGGCGACTTTATGAGAAGATATTGTTCTCCGCGCTTCTCATAGGCCCGTTCTTGCATAGGGCGCATCCCAAGGGCATTAGCCTTGGTCGATGCTCCGTTGCGTGCATAAGTAACGGAAACGGATGGTACTGAATTGATCTTGACGCTCATATGTTGGCTCCTTCTTAACTCTTTTTTCCCTTAGCCGGTACAGCCGAGGTGGCCGTCTTGATATAGAGGTCGAACAGCTTCTCAAGCCTCTCGGTATCATTCTTAAAGCGACGGCCGATGTAGATGCGTTCAAGCACTTCGTCGTTGCGAGCATGCGCGGCACGTAGATCAGCGGGCATATTTTCGGGGTCATACAGCTCTGCAATTGTTGCTGGGAAATGATGTTCTCGCGCCAGCAAAATGTCCTCGGCACAGCGTGTTAAGTCTTCCTTATTCTTATCTGTAAGCATTGGCACCGGAAAAGTGTTCCAACCCATTTTGTTTGAGTAACTAAATCGTGTTTCTAGCTTTCCACAGACGGTGCTAATCCAGATTAGATGCAATCTTGATGCTATTAGTGCCAAATTAAACAAAGATCCATCATAGATCGAATAAGCAAGGTTATTTACTGTAGTCCGCTCATCGAATAGAGCCACGGGAAGGTATTCCCGATTCTCAGAACTCCGGATTGGAACAATTATTACCGACTGATTTCCACACTTCATCTCACAAAACTGATGCGGTCGAGTGGCCATAGAACGCGTTGCCTGCCGCTCGCTCTTTAAGCGCCATTCTTTGACTTTATTGATCTGCGCTGAGACTGCTGGAAACGATGTGGCCAGCGCAAAATTCTCATTCTCAATCCAGAGACAGTATCTCTCGCTACCGTTAATTACCTCGCTCGAACCTAAGATTTTGCGCGTGATCGTCTCTCGAACATCCTTTGGGATGCAAAGGGCTTCAATCCCCTTACTATCGAAAATTAGATGACCGCCTTCGTATGGCTGATTACCAAGTACCATCGGGGCGCAGCCAGGAGGAGGATCAGATTTCTTGTTTATAAAGATGTCTGCATTTGGAACCAAGTAGGCATTGATATTATCTACCTCTCTCTCGACTATTCCCTCACCTTGATGCTCAAATAATCTACACTTCGTTCCAAAACTACGCGTCAACCCAATTACAACGACTGTTACACCAGCATTGTGGGTTGCAAGGTTAGACCATTTGAAAGATGTGTACGCGAACGAGATCCTGACACCTAGTCCCATTATCAGTGGCCACAGCACAGGAACTTGGTTCCCTTGACAAATCGAGTTTGTACTGACGAAAGCGGCTGCTCCATTTACATGGGAGAGGTACTCCGCAGTTTTCACGAACCATGCGCTCACGTAGTCGAGCACTTTGAAAGTTCTAGGATATTTAGAAAAGACAAACAATAGATCTGCCTTCTGTTCAGCGGATTGATTTTTGGTTCCTTTATAAGGAGGGTTTCCACAGATATATGTTTCGCTGCCTTCATGTTCAAACTCGATTTCAGCTTGATCAAGTGGAGTTTGCAGGATATCGTCTGAAACCACCTTAACTCCTGAGCCACTCACATCCATTAAGCTATACCAATCGATCCGCAGCGCATTTCCACAAGTGATCCAATTCTCGCTGCGTAGTGGCAAGAATTCGGCCAAGGCCAACTTCTGCCCACGATAGAGTACATCACACTGGTATTCTGCGATAATCAACGCAAGGCGGGCGAGCTCTGCCGGGAAGTCGCGCAGCTCAATGCCACGAAAATTTGTGACCGGAATATCAGATGGGCGATCAGGTTCGCCTCGCCTCCAGTTAATCTCAGCTTCAATGGCACGCATTTCTTTATAAGCAATGACCAAAAAGTTGCCCGAACCACAGGCTGGATCAAAAATGCGTATACGGGCGATACGCTTGCGCAAATTGAGCAAAGCGCGTGGATTTTCGCCCGCATCTTCCAGCTTTGAACGCAGTTCGTCGAGGAATAGTGGGTTCAGTACCTTCAGGATGTTGGGAACACTAGTGTAGTGCATCCCTAATTCACCGCGCTCTTCATCTTCGGCAATTGCTTGAATCATCGAGCCGAATATGTCCGGATTTATTCTGGTCCAGTCCAGATTGCCAACGTGAAGCAGGTAGGAGCGCGCGATACGGCTGAAGCGCGGCACCTCTTCCGTACCTGAGAACAAAGCGCCGTTAACATATGGAAATTCTGCAGCCCAGCGCGGAATACCTACTGCGGCACGCTCATAGTCTGGAGTGTTCATAGCACGAAAGAGCGTGCCGATGACCTCGTGCATATTAGAAGCATCGCGCTCACTCATCTGTGCAATGGTGTCAGTAAAGCGCCCCTTGCCTATGAATATGTCAGTATCTTCAGCAAAAAAACAGAATATTAGACGCGCCATGAACTTATTCATGTCATGACGACGCTCCGCAGTACCCCATTCAGGGTTGTCTTTCAGCAGTTCAACGTAAAGGCGGTTCAGGCGGCTTGTAGCCCGGATGTCAAAGGCGTCTTCGCTGATCTGCCGAACAGTGCTGATACCTGCCAGTGGCAAAAAGAAACCGAAGTGATCGGGAAAGTCTTTAAAGGCACAAGCGACAGTCTGGCCGCTGATGAGGTCTTCAGCTTCGAAGTCTTTTCCATCTGTGGCGAGGATGAATTTGGCCTTGGCCTTGCCTGTTGCCGGGCTGGCCTTGAGTGAAGCAAGCATTTGTGTTACTTGCCCTTCTTCACTAGCCAAAATGTGAATGTTATTGGTCTGAAGAACGCCGCCCAAATCGGACTTATTCGATGCTCCGGCTCGCAAGCGTTTGATAGTCGTTTCCTTGTTACCAAAGGCTTCAAGGAAAGCATAAGGAAACTCTATGGGATCAAAGGGTTGCTCTGCAAGATCCGTGATGGCTTGTTCAATTTCTACGGCGTTCATTTGCTTACAGTTCTCCATTGGCATGTGACCGCCCTGCTGCTACTGGTGTGCAGTGAACTCATGTCATATCCTAGGTTTTCTTGGAAATTTTTGACCGTAAGTTTAACAGAATAGAACCCAGCGCTGTAGCTGATTCAGTCTCAGATCCACGTTTCAGAAAGCCCTATTATGTATTTATGGCGAGAATTTTAGCATTGAGATATTTTCGATAAAATATACATATTTTCAGCCAATTAAAGACTGCTAAATTCATGGTATATGAGACGCTCGCATGTGAGTAACTTCCGTTCTTATTTATGGTTTTCTTAAAACGTATTAAGGTTGCACCGAATATGGTTTTCCCCGCTGACCCTGACCCGGTTGACTGTTCAGTCAGCTATGACGTCAAGCACATGACGAAGGTAGCTTTCTGGATCCACGCCGTTTAGTTTGCACGTCCCGATCAGACTGTACATCAGCGCTACACGCTCACCTCCGTGGTCTGAGCCGAAGAACAGCCAGTTTTTTCTCCCCAAACTGACCATCCGCAGCGCCTTTTCAGCGATGTTGTTATCGGCTTCTGTCCAGCCATTGCCTGCATAGTGCGTCAGGGCCGGCCACTGGTTAAGGGCGTACGCGAACGCTTTCGCCAGCTCTGAGTGTCGTGACAGGGTGTTCATCTTTTCACGCAGCCAGCTTTCCAGGGATTTCAGCAGCGGTTTCGCTTTCTGCTGACGTTCAGCAAGACGTTGCTCCGCCGGCATTCCCCTTATTTCCGCCCCGATGGCATACAACCCGCCGATACGCTTCAGGGCATCCTCCGTCAGCGCCGACGGCGTGCGGGCGTACACATCGTGGATTTTACGGCGGGCGTGAGCCCAGCAGGCGGCTTCCGTTATCTGGCCACCGCGGTACAACTCGTTGAATCCTGCATACGCATCCGCCTGCAGCACTCCCCTGAAGCCGGCAAGATGGGTCTGCGGGTGGATGGCTTTTCTGTCCGGGCTGTAAGCGAACCACACCGCCGGTGCGACTGCTGACCCGGCGTTGCGGTCATCACGAACGTACTTCCACAATCGCCCGGACTTCGTCTTCTTATTGCCCGACAGCAGCATCTGGACCGGGGTATCATCGACATGGAGTTTGCCGTCGCTCAGGACATAGCCCCGAAGCGCCTCCTCCAGCGGTGACAGCAGCCTGCAGCATGCATCCACCCAGCCCGACAGGAGGGAGCGGCTCAGTTCCACACCCTGGCGGCTATATATTTCAGACTGGCGGTACAGCGGGGTATGCTCTGCATACTTTGAGCCCAGTACCCGGGCCAGCAGCCCCGCTCCGGCGATACCCCGCTCGATGGGACGTGAAGGCGCGGGGGCCTGCACGATAGCGTCGCATTTTGTACAGGCGTGTTTTTCCCGCACGGTCCGGATAACACGGAAGGCGCTGCGCATCAGCTCCAGCTGTTCAGCAGTATCTTCACCCAGCCAGCGCAGTGAATCGCCACAGTCCGGGCAGCATGATGCCGCCGACAACAGCCGTTTTTCGTCACGAGGGAGTGATTCGGGGAACGGTTTACGGGTGCGGGTCTGGCGAAGCGACCACGCTCCAGCCGTTTGGTCAGCAGACACAGCCTGTCGCCGGTAGACCACAGCAATTTTACCTGACTGCCACTGCAGCCCCAGAAGATGAAGACTTGGCCGGACATCGGGTCGTCTTTCAGTGCCGTCTGCACTTTTGCCGCCAGCCCGTTGAAGCCGTTGCGCATGTCGGTGATACCGGCAACCAGCCAGATTTTAGTGCCTGCAGGAAGATTTATCATACAGTCCCTCGCATCAGTTCGCGCAGGACAGTGGTGATGAGTTCAGTTGAGGGATGAGTCAGTGTTATATCTCCGCCCCGACATTTTATGTGACAGGCAGTCTGAGGTGAACAGGATGGCGGTTCGGGCGTTGGGGGAGATGGCTCTGCCCGAAATTGCACGGGTATGAGAGCAGGAAGCGACGATGCGTTTTTCCGTGGGTGGCAGACCCGCCCTTCACGTTGCCAGAGCCTTATCCATTTAAAGAGCAGGTTGTCATTGACATCATGTTGTCGGGCCAGCGCAGCAACACTTCCTTCTTTTTCAAGTGCCAGCCTGACCAGTTCCATTTTAAACTCAGGGGAATATCGTTTTCGGGGAAGTCTTTCTTTGGCGCGCATTAGGTGTCCACCTGCAAATTAAGCGGGGGCTTAAGTTACAGGATAGTGGTTTCAGAGCCAGACGTTTTTGAGACAACGCTTACTCTAAACCCAAGCGTAAATGTCTATTATTGGCAAAATACCACCAGCCAACATGAGCTGTGATGTAAAGTTGACACTGCTACAGTTACATGAGCCTGCTTATATTCTAAATAAATTCAGATAGATATTATCTCCGTGAATCCCCCGCCTCCCTGACCGGAGCGCGGGAATTTTTGTTTTTCACGCTGAGAACCCTGTATGAATAAAACTGATGGCCTTCAGGCCCTGGAAAAACCGCTGGCGTCGCTTCCCGATACGCTTCGCCAGCTTATTCTTGAACGTATTCAGAATCTGACCCACTACGAGCCGGTGATTGGCATCATGGGCAAGAGTGGTGCCGGTAAGTCGTCGCTCTGTAACGAACTCTTTCGGGGGAAAGTCTCCGCCGTCAGTGATGTGAACGCCTGCACCCGCGACATACTGCGCTTCCGGCTGCGCAGTGGTCGTCACAGTCTGGTGATTGTTGATTTACCGGGTGTGGGAGAAAACGGGCAACGGGACCATGAATACCGTGCCTTGTACCGGCGTATGCTGCCGGAACTGGACCTGGTGCTGTGGGTCATTAAAGCCGACGACCGGGCGCTGTCGGTGGATGAACATTTCTGGCACGGGGTGATGCAACCTTACCAGCAGCAGGTGCTGTTCGTGCTGAATCAGGCCGACAAAATAGAACCCTGCCATGAATGGGAGGCTCGCACCAGCACGCCTTCTGCACAGCAATGGACTAACCTTCAGGAAAAGCAGGCTGCCATTAGCGCGATGTTTAAACCGCATCATCCGGTCTGTGTGGTATCTGCCTGTAGCGGCTGGGGTACTGAAGAGATGGTGGCGACCATGATGCGCTGTCTGCCGGACCGCGCCACCAGCCCGGTGGCGACACAGCTGCACGGGAGGCTCTGCACGGAGCCGGTAAAGTCGCAGGCCCGTGATGGCTTCGGTGAGGCCGTGGGCCGGGTGTTTGATACGGCAGAATCATCATCGTTTCTGCCTGCGCCGTTGAAGACTGTGATTCGTACCGTGCGTGATACTGTGGTGTCGGTGGCCCGCGCGGTCTGGGACTGGATTTTCTTCTGAATGAGTAAAAGGTTATCAGGTTAGTGGTGGATTACTCTGTTTATTCACCACCCGGTAGATGATTTTTATGTGGCAGACATAACCTGTCTGCACCAGCAAAAGATACCACCAGTCATAAGCACGTTACTGCTGCCGACAGGGCATCCATACGGCCTTTTCGCGCCAGGCGTTTCGCTACGTATAACGGACACAACCTGTCAGTCTCATCCTTTACAGTAATACCTTCTTAATTAACTACTTACCCGACACGGAGATAATACATGTCTCAGGCTGAGCGTCGTTATGACCGCCTGTCTGTCCGGCTGTCGCTGATTATCAGCCGTCTGCTTGCGGGGGAAACGCTGAATATGCGCAAACTGGCGGCGGAGTTTGGCGTCTCGGAGCGTACCCTACATCGTGATTTCCGCGAGCGTCTGATTTATCTCGACCTCGAATATCAGGATGGCTGCTGCCGTCTGCTGACCGGAGGCCGTCAGGAGATTCAGGAGGAGGCCGCAATGCAGTTTGCCCGTCAGTCAGGCACTGGCGCGTTGTTTCCTGATATGGATCACCATCTGGTCAGTTCATTGCTGAGTAGCAAGGACTCCTCGCCATGCCTTATCTGGCATCAGGGGGCATCCGTACCGTCTTCCCGGCCAGGCATCTTCACGCGACTGGTCAGGGCAGTATCAGAGCAGCGGAGGATAACCCTGCTGGCTGACGGATGCCGTTGCGACAACCTTGCCCCCTACCGGCTGATTTTCAGCGGCGGTGAGTGGTTTCTGGTGGGGGAACACCTTGCCCGGATAACCGTTTTTGCACTGCACACAGTTCACTCCGTGACGTTTCACGCGGAAACCTTCACACCAGACGGACATTTCACCCGCATTCTGTCACACCCGGATTTTTTACAGGCGTTACCTCATTTTCATGTTTTTCATTCACTACTCGCTGACGGCAGTTACGGGCAGCTTACCCATAAGGAACAGGCATGAAATTACTCACCTCGGCGGCGCTGGCCGCCAGCCTCTGCATTACCTCTGTGACCCCGGCCATCGCAGAAAATATCGTGGGTTCAGTTAAGGCCTGGCAGTACATGCAGGCAGATGGCTGGACATCCGCTGATGGATACGATGATAACCATATGCATAACGCACTCTATCAGGCGGTTGTACTCGACAATTATCCCTGGACGAATCACTTTTTTCTTCGCAGCAGAGATGGAGGCTCGCTTTATCTGGCAGACAAAAAATCCCTGACGGTCAGATACATTGATATAAAACCCCGTGACGAATATCCGCTACATCTCCGGATTATTTATCAGGGCAATAATGAAGGTCAGGGCTGTTATTTCGCTGTCGTTGATGACCGGATGGCTAACTACTGGACAGCCGTTGAAGACAAGCTGCTCTACCAGTATCCCGCCGTTGAAAATGTTGATGAAAAAGCGGCTGAACTCAAAAAACAGTTCACGCCGGAAGTCATGATGATGGTAAAGGACAATTGTGTTAACAAACGGCAGCAGGCAGCGCTTGCAGCCCGGCGTACTGAAAAAGACAGGGAACTGCAACAGTGGGTGGCACAGCAGAGTCTTGCTGAGCTATGCCGTCGTACCGGTAACTGCTGACGCAGTCAAAACGATATTATCAGCAAGGGATCAACGTCATGAAAAAAACATACCCGCGTATTGTTGTCACTGTTCTGGCCGTTATCAGTGCTATCAGTGTTTCCGGTTGTGACAGCAAGGAAGATGCTGGCGTGAAAGCGATAGCCAGGTTTAAGGACCTGACTCCACCACCGTTCAGCAAGGTTGTCTCGCATAAATCCGATATTGCCCGGGAATGGGTAAAGAAGGATGCCTTTGGTACACCGCAATATACGGTGATGAAAACCCGCCAGTCACCGGAAGGCTGTGAGTCAGGCAATTATTACTACATTGCTGACATGCAGCAGAAAACAGTACAACCACTGATGGCAGCCCTGTGCCTTGCGGACAATATCACCCTGAGTTTCAGGATTGAAACCGACAGCTATACGGGTGAAAAATCGGTGGTGTATTCGCACGATGGCAAGGAAATGGGAAAACTCTATCTGCCGGAGAATCAGGAGAAAAATCCATGAAGAAGCTGAAAGGCGTTATCTCAGTTTTCGCTCTGAGTCTTTGTCTGCTGTCACCGGCTCAGGCCGAAGAACAGCGTTACATCAGTATCCGCAACACAGACATGGTCTGGGTGCCAGGCAATGTCTGCGTCTGGCAGTTTCGCCTGGACAACGGCGGAAGTGGTGAAGGATTCGGGCCTTTGACACTTTCCCTGCGTCTGAAAGATAAAGGGGGGAACACGCTGGCGATGGGGAATATGGCAGTGGCTGCATTTGGCGACAGCGATGCCACTCGCTCTCAGGAAGCCTCGCTGGAGAACGAATGCGTGGAAAACGTCAGTTCCGTCGAAATCATGAAGGCAACGGAAGCCTCTGATGGTTACCAGACTGACCTGCCGCTGTCAGTGTTTGATCCGCAGTATTATCACCCACTACCGGTGTCGGTTGCCGGAGGTAAGACATCCTGATGCCATCATTACTCGTCCGTTTCAGCCCCTGTCGCTTATGCCACAGGGGCTTTTTGTTTTAAGGAGCCAGTATGACTGAACTTACTGAATTACCTGAGGGGCCATTTACGCGTCAGCAGGCAGAGGTGGTTGCGTCTCAATATACCAGTGTTGCTATAGAGGATTAGCAAGGGGACACATTTCCGTCTGGTTATCCGTCATGAGTGTCGCATGGTCTGGCGAGCCTGGAACTTTGAGTCGGATGCCGGTTACTGGCTGAACCGGTATATCACTCGTGATGGCATCCGCAAATTTCCTGCATAACCACCACCAGCACATCATCGATATAAACAAAGTCAGGCCACACCTCCTTCGGGAAGTGTGGCCTTTTGTCTTTTTACCCACTGCATAAGGAGTTACCCATGCGATTAGCCAGCCGCTTTGGCCGTATAAACCAGATACGTCGTGACCGGCCTCTGACCCACGAAGAGCTGATGAGTCATGTTCCCAGCGTGTTCGGGAGTGACAAGCATGAATCTCGTTCAGACCGTTATACCTACATCCCGACCATCACCATCCTCGAAAGCCTGCAGCGTGAAGGCTTTGAGCCGTTCTTTGCCTGCCAGACAAAGGTTCGCGACCAGAGCAAGAGGGAGCACACCAAACACATGCTTCGCCTGCGTCGTGCCGGTCAACTTACCGGCCATCAGGTGCCGGAAATCATTCTACTTAACAGCCATGACGGCTCATCAAGCTACCAGATGCTGCCGGGGTTATTTCGCGGCGTCTGTACCAATGGCCTGGTCTGCGGTCAGTCATTCGGAGAAGTGCGGGTACCGCATAAAGGGAATGTTGTTGAGAAGGTGATTGAAGGGGCTTACGAAGTGCTCGGTGTGTTTGACCGGGTGGAGGAGAAGCGTGATGCAATGCAGTCTCTGGCGTTACCAGCCCCGGCCCGTCACGCGCTGGCAAATGCCGCACTGAAGTATCGATTTGGTGAGGAGCACCAGCCGGTCACGGTATCGCAGTTGCTGACCCCACGTCGCCGGGAGGACTACAGCGATGACCTGTGGACCGTATACCAGCGCGTGCAGGAGAACCTGATGAAAGGTGGATTGTCGGGGCGAACCGCTCAGGGGAAAAGCAGCCGCACCCGTGCTGTTACCGGTATTGATGGCGATGTGAAGCTTAATCGCGCCCTGTGGGTTATGGCAGAAAACATGCTCGATTTTTTCGGGCGTTAAACAACAGTTCCGGCATAAGGAGATAGTTTAATGAATACACAAAATCATCAGTTTGCGGAGCATACCGCAATTACTGCCTCGGTGGTCCCTGACGAGTTACGCATCGGCTTCTGGTCGCAGTACTTCGGCAGCATACCGCAGTGGATAATCCTTGAACCCACCGTTTTCGCGTGGATGGACCGCTTCTGCACGGACTACAGCGGCGGCATCTGGAATTTTTACACGCTGAGCAACGGCGGCGCGTTTATGGCCCCGGAAGTGGAGAACGATGAACTCTGGTCGCTGTTTAACACGATGAACGGCAACGGCGGTGACATGAGTGCCGAAGCTGCAGGGATTGCGGTCTGTCTGATGGCTTACAGCCACCATGCCTGCCGTACCGAATGCGACGCCATGACGGAGCACTACTACCGCCTGCGGGACTTCGCGCTCAACCACGCGGAATGCAACGCCATCATGCACATCATCGACTGAGGTCAGCCGCTATGGAGCAACAGTTACCGTTGTTTGCCCGTGAATTAGCCCTTGCCGACCAGCAGACAGTCTGGAAAGCCTTATCTCTGCTGGAGTGCCAGCTACGTGAAACCGGCGCATCATTTACTTCCAGCCATGCCGTCCGCGACTGGCTGCGCCTGCAGCTCGCGTCACTGGAGCGGGAAGAGTTTACCGCGCTCTTTCTCGATAACCAGCATCGCCTGATAGCCCACGAAACGCTATTTACCGGCACCATCAACCATACGCAGGTCCATCCCCGCGAAGTGGTGAAGGCCGGTCTGAAGCATAACTGCGCCGCTGTTATTGTCGCCCATAGCCATCCCTCCGGGGAGGCTGAACCCAGCAAGGCAGACCGTCAGGTCACTACGCGTATTCAGCAGGCGCTGGACCTGGTTGATATCCGCCTGCTGGACCACCTGGTGGTCGGCGGCATGGAGATCACCTCGTTTGCAGATCGTGGCTGGCTGTAGCACAACAGGAGAATAACCCAATGAAAATTATCAGTAAACGTCAGGCGATGGCGATATACCGCCAGTATCCGCAGTCCCGGTTGTTTCCCTTCTGCACGGGTAAATACAAATGGTCTGGCAGCATCTGCCACTACGCCGGACAGGAGGTTCAGGATATCAGCGGTGTGCTCGCGGTCTTCGCTGAACGCCGTCAGAGCCGCAACGGCCCCTATGTCGTATTACGCAGCGTCACGCTGAATTAACACACGTTTAAGGAAGGCTAAAATTGTCGAATGAAATACCGACAGTAAACCACGATATCACTGAACCCTGGTGGGGGCTTAAACGCAGTATCACGCCCTGTTTTGGCGCACGGCTGGTACAGGCGGGCAACCGTCTGCATTATCTCGCTGACCGGGCCAACATCACCGGACAGTTCAGCGACGCTGATTTACGGTATCTCGACCAGGCATTTCCACTGCTGCTCAAACAGCTTGAACTGATGCTCACCAGCGGTGAACTCAATCCCTGCCATCAGCACTGTGTCACGCTCTATGCAAAAGGGCTGACCTGCGAGGCCGACTCCCTCGGCTCGCATGGTTACGTATACCTGGCGATTTATCCGACACCAGCGGCAACCGCATAAAGCTTCTTACTACTTACCCTCGTTTTACCCATCAACAAAGAGATCCCACTATGCAAACCCAACCACTATCCTCAACTCAGGAGGCTACACCACGCCCGTCACCGGTGGAGATCTGGCAACGGCTTCTGAGCCACCTGTTGGATCGTCACTACGGTCTGACACTCAACGACACTCCGTTCGGCAACGATGGCGTGATTCAGGAGCATATCGACGCCGGTATCTCACTGTGCGACGCGGTGAATTTTATCGTGGAGAAATACGATCTGGTACGAACCGACCGTCGCGGTTTTAACGCAGAAACACAGTCGCCTCTTCTCAGCAGTATCGATATTCTCCGCGCCCGCAAAGCCACCGGACTGATGACCCGAAACGATTACAGAACGGTGACCGACATCACCACCGGTAAATACCGGGAGGTGCAGCCATGAAGCTGTCCCTGACGGTAGAAGCCGATACCCTCAACGTACTGGCTCTGAATGCGGGCCGGATCGCCGTGGATATTGATGGCATTGAACTAGCTGCGCTGATTGATGTGGTCTGTGATAACGGGTATTCCCTGCGTGTTGCTGACGAGCCCAGAAAGCTGGTTGTTGAAGATCCGCTGCCACCCCTCGCGCGCGTTAATGGCATCCAGTGCAGCACCGCGCATATCACGGCGGAAGACAATGCTCTGCTGTTTACCCTTGCACACCAGCATGAAGACTTTGGCGAGTCGGAATGGATTAGCTATACCGGCTCGGGTTATCTGCTCTACCTTGGCGCATGGTCGTTTCCGGTCTTGCATCTCAAACGTCTCGGCCTGTCGAAAGCATGCCGCCGGTTAGTGGTGACGCTTATCCGTCGCTACGCCGTTGGCATTGTTCATCTGGATGCCTTTGGCGAAGTGCTGCCGGGCTTTGCCACCTTCGACTGGTAACCCCACCTCAATCACCGCAAGGTTTTCACATGCCGGAATTGACCACTGAAACCGCTCTCGATATTTTGATTCGCTGGCTGCAGGACAACATCGATTGCGGCAGCGAGATTATCTTCGACAACGACGAAGACAGGACGGATTCGACAGCGCTGCTGCCATGGATTGAAAAGGCGCTTAAAGATGTCAGTGACCTCCGTCATCTTCAACTTCTGCAAGACGCAAAGACGAAATAACCCACCATTTCACACACTACCTGCATATGCGCCAGCCCGTAAACCGGCTGGTGTTGTGCATTTATGGAGTCCCTGAATATGAGCACAATTGAACCTGAGGTATTAACCGATCACACTGATGTTATTTGCTCCACCAGCATTGAGCGCATTGTTACCGGACGTAATGCAGCGTTGAGCCTGACAGAAATCCTTATCCATCAGCTTAGTGATATTTCTACACTAACCGACAGTATTGGCGGGGGCAAATCGAATGAATGGGGAGTGCGGCAATACCGTTACGACTGCTGGCTGATGGAGAAACCTGAAACCGCGATGAAGGCGATCACCCACAATATTGATCGTGGTATCTGGAAAGACCTGATGAAGAAATCGGGGATGCTAAGCCTGATGGATGCTCAGGCCCGTGATGAGTGGTACAAAAACCTTGAAGGGGAGGATATTCCGGCTGTTAGCGAAGCCAACATTCTGAGCACATTTGAGCAACTGCATCAGAGCAAAGGTGAGGTGTTTGAGCGAGGAGTAATCAATGTATTTAAGGGGCTATCCTGGAACTATAAGACCAATAGTCCCTGCAAATTTGGCACAAAAATCATTGTTACGGGACTAGTCAAATGTGACAGATGGGGATTTGGGCTGAACTGGGGCTGGCAACGGGATCGGTTAGCCGACCTTGAGCGCATGCTGATGCTCCTTGATGGTCAGCCCATTCCCGACAACCGCGCCGACGTCACACGTCGTCTTAGTGATCATATTCATACAAACCGACACAGTAATCGTTACGAGGATGAGATGTTTGCAATCAAGTATTTTCAGAAAGGAACCGCGCACATCAACTTTAAGCGGCCTGAACTGCTCGATAAACTGAATGACATCATTGCCCGGCACTATCCGGGAGCGCTGTCAGCGAGATGAAGAGCGCTGAGAGGCAATTCCTTACCTGACCCATTACCTGACCCAAATCACATCCAAAGAAAAAGGAGTCAGACGATTTCTCATCTAACTCCTTGTTTTATTTGGTGGCCCCTGTTGGGTTTGAACCAACGACCAAGCGATTATGAGTCGCCTGCTCTAACCACTGAGCTAAGGGGCCGTGGCGGTGAATTATAAAGTAACTCCGGCGTGCAATCCAGCCATAACCGTACGTATGCTGTTTTATTAAACAACGTATTTTCAATCCGTTATACTTTTCTTACGATGTTATGTAGTGGAGTCGTTATGGTTAAGGACATTTTAGCGCCAGGGTTGCGGGTCGTGTTCTGCGGCATCAATCCGGGGCTTTCTTCTGCCGGGACGGGATTTCCGTTTGCACATCCGGCGAACCGTTTCTGGAAGGTGATTCATCAGGCCGGTTTTACCGAGCGCCAGCTCAAACCCGAAGAGGCAGAACACCTGCTGGATTTTCGCTGCGGTGTCACCAAACTGGTTGACAGGCCAACGGTGCAGGCCAATGAAGTCTCGCGTCAGGAGTTGCACGACGGTGGACGTAGCCTGATTGTCAAAATTGAGCAGTACCAACCGCATGCCCTGGCGATTCTGGGTAAGCAGGCATTTGAGCAAGGCTTCAGCCAGCGCGGCGTACAGTGGGGAAAACAGAGCATAACCATTGGCGCAACGCAGGTGTGGGTGTTGCCGAATACCAGCGGGTTGAGCCGCATTACGCTGGATAAACTGGTGGAAGCATTCAGGGAACTGGATGAAGCGCTGATCGTGCGCGGAATGTAAAAAAAACGCCACCGAAAGGTGGCGTTTGTTGTTTGTGCGACGGGATTAGTCGTCCAGGAAGCTACGCAGCACTTCAGAACGGCTCGGGTGACGCAGTTTACGCAGCGCCTTCGCTTCGATCTGACGAATACGTTCGCGGGTAACGTCAAACTGTTTACCCACTTCTTCCAGCGTGTGGTCGGTGTTCATATCGATACCGAAACGCATACGCAGGACTTTCGCTTCACGCGCGGTCAGGCCAGCCAGCACGTCATGCGTTGCCGCACGCAGGCTCTCGGTTGTGGCAGAATCCAGCGGTAGCTCGAGGGTGGTATCCTCGATGAAATCACCCAGATGCGAATCTTCATCGTCACCAATCGGGGTTTCCATGGAGATCGGCTCTTTGGCGATCTTCAGCACTTTACGGATCTTGTCTTCCGGCATCAGCATACGTTCAGCCAGCTCTTCCGGCGTCGGCTCGCGACCCATCTCTTGCAGCATCTGGCGGGAGATACGGTTGAGTTTGTTGATGGTCTCAATCATATGCACCGGAATACGGATGGTGCGCGCCTGATCCGCGATAGAGCGGGTGATCGCCTGACGGATCCACCAGGTTGCATAGGTGGAGAACTTGTAACCACGACGGTATTCAAACTTATCGACCGCTTTCATCAGACCGATGTTGCCTTCCTGAATCAGATCCAGGAACTGCAGACCACGGTTGGTGTATTTCTTGGCGATAGAGATAACCAGACGTAAGTTTGCTTCAACCATCTCTTTCTTCGCACGACGCGCTTTCGCTTCGCCAATGGACATGCGACGGTTGATGTCTTTGACCTGCTCGATGGTCAGGCCGGTTTCTTCTTCAATCTGACGCAGTTTCTGCAGACCACGGTGAACGTCATCGGCCACATCATGCAGTTTTTCGGACCACGGCTTGTTCATCGCGATAGCCGCATTGAACCAGGTTTCGCTGGTTTCATTGCCGGTGAACAGGGTGATGAAGTTCTTCTTCGGCATTTTGCACTGCTCAACGCAGAGCTTCATGATCAGACGTTCCTGGGTACGAACCCTGTCCATCATGACGCGCATGCTGTTCACAAGGTAGTCAAACTGCTTTGGTACCAGACGGAACTGCTTGAATACTTCAGACAGCTTCAGGATCTCAGTCTGGGCATCGGCGTGGCTACGACCTTTCGCTTTGATGGTGTCACGCGTGACTTCGTACTGCGTACGCAGTTCGCCGAACTTCTCGCGCGCCAGCTCAGGATCGATGCTGTTGTCGTCATCGCTGCTGTCGTCGTCGCTGTCTTCTTCGTCTTCGTCCTCATCGTCATCCATGTCTTCCTGAGATAACTCAGATCCGACGTGAGTGGCGGTAGGGGCCAGATCTTCTTCCGCGTTTGGATCGACAAAACCGGTGATCAGATCGGACAGACGGGCTTCTTCAGCTTCAACGCGATCGTACTGCTCAAGCAGATAGGTAATAGCTTCTGGATATTCGGCAACGGAGCACTGAACCTGGTTGATCCCGTCTTCGATGCGTTTCGCAATATCGATTTCGCCTTCGCGGGTCAACAGTTCAACGGTACCCATTTCACGCATGTACATGCGAACCGGGTCAGTGGTACGACCGATTTCAGACTCTACGCTGGACAGAACTTGCGCAGCCGCTTCTTCCGCGTCTTCGTCGGTACTGGTGGTGTTTTCAGCAAGCAGCAGATCATCGGCATCCGGTGCTTCTTCCATCACCTGAATACCCATGTCGTTGATCATTTGGATGATATCTTCAATTTGATCTGAATCGACGATATCTTCCGGCAGATGGTCATTGACCTCGGCATAGGTCAGATAGCCTTGCTCCTTACCACGGGTGACAAGAAGCTTCAGCTGTGACTGCGGGTTTTGCTCCATAAGACGGTATCCACACTTAATTCGTTTGATTAGAGTCAGCAAGCCGTTGCTGCCAACATTTAAAGCGAGGGCGTACTTATATTTGTGGCCGCTGCCTCTCAGTGCGGCTGTCGGGGGCTTCCCGATCGCTATTCGGCACTTAAGCCGTTAAATACTTTTGTCTGTTTCAATTCATTTCTTCGCCAGTTCCTGGTTCAGTGTCCAGAGCTCCCGGCGTTCTTCGCTGCTTAAACCGTGTGTGCGCTCGCGGGCGATTAGCTCTTCCTGGCGCAGCTCAAGCATCGAATCAAACATATGGTTGAGTGAGTCGGTGAAGGTTTTTTCAGCAATATCCTTATCTGCTATATCGTCCCACGTCGACAATTTTTCAAGGGTGGCCGCATCATTTGTGCCACGATAGTGTTCTAAAAGCTGTCCGGTGGTTAGCCCTGGCTGGGACAAACAAGTGTTGACCAGTTCTGCGAATAAGCCAAGTCCAGGCAGCTTATTCTGGTCCAGGCCGCTTAACGGGGGCACCAGCGGCGCCAGTTCCGGATTTTGCACCAGCAGTCCTATCAGTATACGCATGGTCGTGCGTTTTAGCTGCGGAGCGGGTCGGGAAGTCCCACTTTCGGACAATTTTGGCATTAATCGTTCAAGCTGGCTGTCATCCAGAATGCCAAGCTTGTTGCCCAATTCCTGTCGCAGATAAATGCGTAACGTTTCACCCGGTACCTGAGTGATGAGCGGTAGCGCCAGCGTACTCAACTGCGCTCGACCGTCCGGTGTGCTCAGGTCCACCTGCGGCAGCAGGCTATTAAACAAAAACGCGGAGAGCGGCAGGGCCTGCTCCATCCGGGCTTCGAATGCCGCTTTCCCCTCTTTACGCACCAGCGTATCGGGGTCTTCGCCATCAGGTAAAAACATAAAGCGTAGCTGACGACCATCCGTCATGTACGGCAGTGCGGTTTCCAGCGCGCGCCAGGCGGCGTCTCGTCCTGCACGGTCACCGTCATAACAGCAAATAACGTTGTTCGTGGCGCGGAACAGGAGCTGAATATGATCGGCGGTGGTTGAGGTGCCCAGCGAAGCCACGGCATAGTTAATACCATACTGCGCCAGCGCCACCACATCCATATAGCCTTCCACCACTAACAAACGTTGCGGATCGGCGTTATCCTGCTGCGCTTCATAAAGGCCATACAGTTGGCGGCCCTTATGGAAAATATCGGTTTCCGGGGAGTTGAGGTACTTCGGTAGAGCATCACCCAGCACACGACCGCCAAAACCTATCACCCGACCACGCTTATCGCGGATGGGGAACATCACCCGTTCGCGGAAGCGATCGTAACTGCGTCCCTGATCGTTGGTGACCAACATACCCGCATCCACCAGTGACTGGCGATTTTCGCTATTGCCGCCAAACCGTTTCAGGACGTTGTCCCAACCGGGGGGCGCAAAGCCAATAGCAAAACGCGCGATCACTTCACTACTGAGTCCTCGCTTTTCCAGATACTGGCGCGCAGGGGTAGCGGCGGGTTGCATCAGAGATTGCTGATAAAACGTGTTCAGGCCATCCATCAGTTGATACAGGCTTTGCCGTTGATGGCGCTCTATCTGACTGGGGCCTGTGCCTGCTTCAAACGGGACGTCAAGGTTATGCATAGCCGCCAGTTCTTCGACGGTTTCCACGAACTCGAGCTTGTCGTAGTTCATCAGGAAGTCGATAGCGTTGCCGTGCGCGCCGCATCCAAAGCAGTGATAAAACTGTTTTTCACCGTTTACGGTGAAAGAGGGGGTCTTTTCGTTATGGAACGGACAACACGCGTGATAATTTTTGCCCTGTTTTTTCAGCTTTACCCGCGCGTCGATGAGATCGACGATGTCGGTTCTTGCCAGCAGGTCATTGATAAATACGCGTGGGATTCGTCCAGCCATATGCCCCGTTTATTTTTTATGACTCATATACACAAAATCATTCAGGTTGCATCAAGGCGGCAAGAGAGCGAATCCTCAGGAGCGTACATCAGTACGTGACTGGGGTGAGCGAGCGCAGCCAACGCAGAGGCAGCTTGAATGATGACGTGTATAAACGAAAATAAGCCGCGCATTCCTTTCGGAAGCACGGCCTTACAACTACAACTCGGTCTGAATCGAGAGCCTCAGCCCCCGACAGAGATTAGTACAGACGAGTGCGGCGTGCGTTTTCGCGAGCCAGTTTCTTCGCGTGACGTTTCACAGCAGAAGCTTTGGCGCGTTTGCGTTCGGTAGTCGGTTTTTCATAGAACTCACGACGACGAACTTCCGCCAGAACGCCTGCTTTCTCGCAGGAACGCTTGAAGCGACGCAGTGCTACGTCGAACGGCTCGTTTTCACGTACTTTAATTACCGGCATGTAACTCTCACCTTTGATAAATTCGGTTTGCCGCTGGCATCAGCGCCAGCTTATTTCAAAATGGTGCGGAATTTTACTGCAATTGCTGCTGCTTTGTAAAGCACCGATGCGATTTTGAAAGGGACTTTTATAAGGGGGAAGAGTATACACGAAATCGGGAGTGAGGGTATACATCTACCCGCATTCGACCTACACTGCGCGGTAATAACGTGAGGTAGAAACAAGTCATGCGTGTACTGGGAATTGAAACATCCTGCGATGAAACCGGCATCGCCATTTACGACGACGAAAAAGGTCTGTTAGCCAACCAATTGTATAGTCAGGTGAAATTACATGCTGACTACGGCGGGGTCGTGCCTGAACTGGCCTCCCGCGATCATGTCCGCAAAACGGTGCCGCTGATTCAGGCGGCGCTGAAAGAGGCGGGACTGAGTGCGAAAGAGATTGATGCGGTGGCGTATACCGCAGGACCGGGTCTGGTTGGCGCGCTGCTCGTCGGCGCAACCGTCGGTCGTTCGCTGGCGTTTGCATGGAATGTGCCCGCTATCCCTGTACATCATATGGAAGGGCATCTGCTGGCACCGATGCTGGAAGATAACCCGCCAGAATTCCCCTTTGTGGCGCTGTTGGTATCGGGGGGACATACCCAGCTTATCAGCGTGACGGGCGTTGGGCAGTATGCGTTGCTCGGTGAATCGATTGACGACGCTGCCGGTGAAGCGTTCGATAAAACCGCCAAGCTGCTGGGACTCGACTACCCTGGCGGCCCGATGCTGTCGAAAATGGCGTCGCAGGGCACCGCCGGACGTTTTGTTTTCCCGCGGCCCATGACCGATCGTCCGGGGCTGGATTTCAGCTTCTCCGGGTTGAAAACCTTTGCGGCGAATACGATTCGTAATAACGGCGATGATGATCAAACTCGTGCCGATATCGCCCGGGCGTTTGAAGACGCGGTGGTGGATACGCTAATGATCAAGTGCAAGCGGGCGCTGGATCAGACCGGCTTTACGCGTCTGGTGATGGCGGGCGGCGTCAGCGCCAACCGTACGCTGCGGGCGAAGCTGGCGGAGATGATGCAAAAACGTCGTGGCGACGTGTTCTATGCCCGTCCGGAATTTTGTACCGACAACGGGGCGATGATAGCTTATGCCGGTATGGTGCGCTTTAAAGCGGGGGCCACGGCGGATCTCGGCGTGACCGTACGACCGCGCTGGCCGCTGGCGGAGCTGCCTGCGGCATAAGCGCTTTCTGTCCTGCCCGGTGGCGCTGCGCTTACCGGGCCTGCGAATCTATTCTCTGCGTTTACCGGATCGACAAGACCGTAGGCCGGGTCAGGCGAAGCCGCCACCCGGCAATACACCGCATACACCCGCACTACACCCGCAGCATTCCTCTGTCTTCCAGAAACGCAATAATTGTCGCCAGACCGTCACCCGATTTTAAATTGGTAAACGTCCACGGGCGCTCGCCACGCATACGCAGCGTGTCGCGTTCCATGACCTCCAGCGACGCGCCTACATAGGGAGCGAGATCGGTTTTGTTGATCACCAGGAAATCCGATTTGGTGATCCCCGGTCCGCCTTTTCGCGGGATCTTTTCCCCTTCGGCCACGTCGATCACGTAGATAGTGAGATCCGCCAGTTCCGGGCTGAAGGTGGCGCTCAGGTTGTCGCCGCCGCTCTCAACAAAAATCAGATCCAGATTGCCGAATTTTTCGCTTAACGCGTCCACCGCGGCCAGATTCATCGAGGCATCTTCGCGGATGGCGGTGTGCGGACAGCCGCCGGTTTCCACACCGACAATGCGTTCCGGTGCCAGCGCGCCAGCTTCGGTGAGAATGCGCTGATCCTCTTTGGTGTAGATATCGTTGGTGACCACCGCCAGTTGCCAGCGGTCGCGCATCGCTTTGCATAGCGCTTCCAGCAGGGCGGTTTTACCGGAACCCACCGGGCCGCCTACGCCAACGCGCAGGGGATGTTTGTACTCACTCATTGTCTCTCCTCAGGAGCGAAATAAACGGCAATATTGCGTTTCATGGCGTGCAGAGGCGATGGCTGCCAGCGGTGTGGCGGAACCCAGACCGTCGTCCGGGCACGCCAGCGCCTGCGCCATGCCCTCGGCATACTGCGAGCAAAGCGTAATAATCAGCCGCTGGGCTGCCTGCTGACCAAACGGCACCAGTTTGACACCGGCCATCACCGCACTCTCAATCCAACTGTATCCGAACGTTAAGGCCAGGTCGGGCAGCGGAATGCGCCACTGCACGCCCAGCCAGGCCATACCGCAGAGCTGACTGTCGGCAAATAGCGTGCGCCATGGCTGCGGGCATTCTGGCTGCCAGTCGACGACCAGTCGGGTGAACGCCGCGCCCCGACTGCGCTCTTCTTCCCGTAGCTCACGGGTTTCCCGACAGGCCAGCAGATACGCCGTCCAGCGTCGCGCGGCATCAATATCATCCTGTTCGCAGGCGTGATACAGCCGGGCGAACAGCGGCAGGTCGACGGTGAAAACGCTGTTTTCCATCTGCCGGGTTTGCCAGCGTGCGAAGGTGTCCACGCTGTTCACCCAGCCGGTCTCAACTACCCACTCCAACCCCTGTGACCAGGTAAACGATCCCACCGGCAGACTGCTGCTGGCGAGTTGCAGTAGACGCAACTGCTGCAGTGCATCACGCATCAGTGCGCATGGCTGTGGTGATGACCATGAGATTCACTGGCATACGCCCCGGCCTCAGGTTCAAACGGCAAATGCGCAAACGTCACCTGCAGTTTGAACTGGCGCAGCATCGTATCCAGCACATGATCGTGGTGATAGCGCAGTTCGTCCGGCAGAATTTGTAATGGGACGTGGCGGTTACCGAGGTGATAACAGGCTTTCGCAAGCAGGAACGGATCGGCACAGCGCACCACCGACACCGCCTCGCTGGCGGCGATGATTTCCACCACTTCCGTGCCGTCTTCAGTGCTCAGGCAGTCGCCGCCGCGCAGCAGCAGGCCACGGGGCAGCATCAGCCCCGCCTCGCGCCCGTCATTGAGTTGTACTTTCGCCCGACTCTTCACGCGGATATCAATTGGCAGCGTCAGCGTGGCGGTGACGTGCGCTGGGGTGTCAACGCGTTGCGTCAATAACAGCATCTCGGCTCCTCAAAATAAAAAGTAACGCTGCGCCATTGGCAGAACGTCAGCGGGTTCGCTGGTGATCAGTTCACCGTCGATACGGACCTCATAGGTCTGGGCATCCACGGTGATATTGGGTTGCAGGCTGTTGTGGATCATGTCGGCTTTTTTCACCGTCCGGCAGCCTTTCACCACGGCGGTTTGGCTTTGCAAATTGAGTTGCTGCGCGACGCTGTTTTCCACCGCCGCCTGTGACAGAAAGGTCAGCCGGGAATGATGACGTGCCGCGCCGAGCGCGCCAAACATCATGCGGTAATGCACCGGTTGCGGCGTGGGGATGGAGGCATTGATGTCACCCATCGGCGCGCAGGCGATCATGCCGCCCTTCACGATTGTGGCTGGCTTCACGCCGAAAAAAGCAGGGGACCAGAGCACCAGATCCGCCAGCTTCCCGGCCTCAATCGAACCGACTTCGTGGGCGATGCCGTGAGTCAGCGCCGGGTTAATGGTGTACTTGGCAATGTAGCGCTTCACGCGCAGATTATCGTTATCACCCGTTTCTTCCGCTAACGGGCCACGTTGCACTTTCATCCGGTGCGCCACTTGCCAGGTGCGCAGGATCACTTCCCCCACGCGTCCCATTGCCTGAGAGTCCGATGAGGTCAGCGAAAACGCGCCAATGTCATGCAACACGTCTTCGGCGGCGATGGTCTCCCGACGGATCCGGGATTCGGCAAAGGCGACATCCTCGGCGATATCCGGATCCAGGTGGTGACAAACCATCAGCATGTCGAGATGCTCATCAATGGTGTTGACGGTGTAGGGCAGTGTCGGGTTGGTGGAAGAAGGAAGAATGTTGGCATGTGCGCAGGCAGTGATGATATCCGGAGCATGCCCGCCGCCGGCCCCTTCGGTGTGAAACGTGTGGATGGTGCGATCGCCAATCGCTGCCAGCGTATCTTCGACAAAGCCCGACTCGTTTAATGTATCGCTGTGCAGTGCCACCTGAATGTCCATCTCATCGGCTACGGTCAGCGCGCAGTCGATAGCCGCAGGCGTCGCACCCCAGTCTTCGTGGATTTTCAGGCCGATGGCGCCAGCGGCAACCTGCTCGCGCAGCGCATCGGGATGGGAACCATTGCCTTTGCCCAGCAGGCCGATATTGACGGGCAATGTGTCCGCCGCCTGTAGCATTCGGGCGATATACCACGGTCCCGGCGTGCAGGTGGTGGCATTGGTGCCGGCAGCCGGTCCGGTGCCGCCACCAATCATTGTCGTCACACCGGAGACCAGCGCTTCTTCCGCCTGCTGCGGACAGATCCAGTGAATATGGGTATCCACGCCACCCGCCGTCACGATCTTGCCTTCGCCGGCGATCGCTTCAGTGGCGACGCCGATTGGGATCGTCACGTCAGGCTGAATATCCGGATTCCCGGCTTTGCCAATCGCAAAGATCCTGCCGTCTTTAATGCCGATATCCGCTTTGACGATCCCCCAGTGATCGACGATTAGCGCATTGGTGATCACCAAATCCACGCAATCCTGAGACGGCATCTGCCCCTGGCCCATGCCGTCGCGGATCACTTTGCCGCCCCCGAATTTGACCTCTTCGCCATAGGTGGTGAGATCGTTTTCCACTTCGATCCACAGCTCCGTGTCCGCCAGACGTACTTTATCGCCGGTGGTCGGGCCGAACATGTCGGCGTAAGCCTGTCGGGAAATTTCAGCCATGTTTCACCTCCAGCGCACCCATGACGTCGCCGCGAAAGCCAAAAATACGCTGTGCGCCCGCCACGCGTACCAGCTCGACCTCTCGCTTTTGCCCCGGCTCAAAACGTACCGCTGTCCCCGCCGGAATATTCAGACGAAAACCCAGCGCGGATTCGCGGGCAAAGCGGAGCGCCGGGTTGACCTCGTAAAAGTGGTAGTGCGAACCCACCTGAATAGGGCGATCGCCATGATTCTCCACCACGATCGTGCGCGTTTCACGCCCTGCGTTGATCGCAATGTTTCCTGTCGCGATCCGGTATTCACCTGGAATCATGGTTGCTCCTTAGACGATCGGACTGTGAACGGTGACCAGCTTCGAACCGTCCGGAAAGGTCGCTTCAACCTGGATGTCCGGGATCATCTCCGGAACGCCTTCCATCACCTGTTCACGGTTCAGAACGTGGCGGCCATCCTCCATCAGCGCAGCGACGCTTTTGCCGTCGCGCGCCCCTTCCATGATGAATGCGCTGATGAGCGCCACCGATTCCGGGTAATTCAGCTTCAGCCCGCGCGCCAGTCGGCGCTCCGCGACCAGCGCGGCGGTAAAGAGCAACAGCTTGTCTTTTTCTCTGGGAGTCAGTTCCATAGGGAGTCTCTTAGGTTTGCCAGATGCGCGGCGGGTGCGGTGGCTTTTGGGTTAACAGCGGGCGCAAAAACTGCCAGATTTCACGCATGACGCGCTGAACGATCAGGTTGTCGTCTGCCAGAAAACGGACCGTCAGCAGCCGGTCGGCGAGCGTTGCCCCGGCATAATCACCGAGCGGAGCCAGACGTTCGCGCACGCCGTCCAGCATCTGTTCCGTGGCCGGATAACAGAGCAGGGTGCCGCACCACGGCTGACTGGCGATGGCCGCGAGATCCCCATCACGCAGCGTCAGGCGCTCGATGAGCAGCGGCTGCCCGTCACGCCAGACTTCCAGGCGGTTATGCAATGCGCCGTGGCTGAACGTCTCTTGCATGACCGGTCGCCCGAAGCAGAGCAGATCCCAGCCCAGCAGGCGGCTTTCGGCGGTGAGATGAAATATGGAGCAGAGGCTGGCGTTAGCGCCCGGGAACAGGATCGTATCCTGCGGCAGCCATTCCAGCGTCGCGTTCGGGGCCAGCGTAAACGTCTGGAGCAGTCGTGCCAGCGGACCTGCGCTGCGATAAAACTTGCCCGCACCGGGCATGGTGATTAATACATGGCTGTTTTCGTCCAGCGTGACGGAAATCTGGAGTTCATCACCGCCGACAATTCCGCCGGGAGGATGGAGTAAATAGAGATGGCAAACATCGTCTTGCGGATAAAACGGCCGTTGAACCGTCAGGGGACCGACGTGGTGTGCGCGAGTGAGCACCGTTTTATGCGCGGTATGGCTAAACCGCAGGTCGAGTTCGGCCTGCCAGCCCCGTGTTGGTGTCTTGTGCGCAACGGTATCCAGAGCGTTTCCCTTATCAGCGTGAGGGTGTTTGCATAGTAAAAAGTATGCCTCAGCAGAGGGGGAAAACGGTCATATGAGACGCTTATGGAAAAAGGGGGCGACAGCCCTGCCGCCCCAACGAGGTTAAAGCAAAACGAGAGGCATCCAGAGCAACCCGGTCGCCAGCAGCAGCACCAGGAAAATCAGACCGAAAATTGCCCCCAGCCGCCAGTAATCAACCGTCGGCAGATAACCGCTACCATAGTAGATAGGGCTTGGACCGGTCGCATACGGGGTGAGAATGCTGCCCAGACCAATAGCCGCACCGACCATCAGGCAGAATACCGGTAATGGAATTTCCGGCATCGCCAGCGCGGCAGCGATCATCATTGGTGCCAGCGCGGAAGTGTAGGCCGTTGCACTGGCAAAGAAGTAACGTAACAGCCAGAACACCACGATCAGCGCGATCATCACCAGCACCGGTGAGTAGCCGCTCAACCCGCTGGCCAGCAGCTTGCCAAACCAGGTGATAAAGCCGGTGTTGTTCAGTCCGGTTGCGAGAGTGATGAGCGAGGCCAGCCAGAAGAAGACGTTCCACGCCGATTTATTACTGACGATGTCATCCCAGGAGATGATGCGCAGCACCAGCATCAGAGCGACGACGCTGTAACCGACCATGGCTGCGTCGATATAGTCTCCGCCGAAGATCCACAGCACCAGTGCGCCTACCATCAGCACCAGCATCTTTTTCTCACGCGAGCAGAGCGGCCCCATCTCTTTCAGTTCCGACTCCGCCCAGCGCGGCACCTGATCGCCCGACTTCAGCACGGGTGGATACAGCACATAGGCAAGCCACGGCACCAGCAGAACCAGCAAAATGCTCAGCGGCAGCATGCCTAAGAACCAGTCACCCCAACTGAGCACCGTATGAGAGGCGGTCTTCATCAGGCCAATCAGCAGTAGGTTTGGTGCCATTGCCGTCAGGAAAATGGCGCTGGTCACACAGTCGGCGGTGATCCCCATCCACATAATGTAAGAGCCGATGGAGCGGGCACTGGGATCGTTGGGTTGTGAGTTATAGAGAGGCGGCAGGTTGCGGATAATCGGGTAGATGATCCCTGCGCCGCGTGCGGAGTTAGAGGGGGTAACAGGGGCAAGGATCAGTTCTGAGAACATCACCGCATAGCCGAGAAACAGCGTGCGGTGCCCCATTTTTTTCACCAGCATCAGCGCGATACGCCGACCGAGGCCGGTTTTTTCATACCCGGTGCCGAACATAAAGGCGGCGAAAATCAGCCAGATAACCGAGTTAGAAAAACCAGAAACCGCCCACGAGAGCGCCTTGGAGGTAAATTTGAAGCCGTCCTGGGCGAGCTGTTCCGGGCTGAACAACAGCCACGGCGAGAGGACTGCGATAATCGATATCCCAATCATCGCCACGACTGCGCCGGGTACAGGTTCCAGAATGAGTCCCACGATGACGCCGGTAAAGACCGCAAAGTAGAGCCAGGTGTGGCTCTCAAGACCGGTGGGGACGGGCAAAACAGCAATAATGGCGATGACCACCAGCGGAGCCAGATATCGCCACCAACCAGATAAAGGTGCCATTGTCGTATCCCTGCGAAAGAGGGAGAGGCGCAGGCCTCTCCGGAAGGGTTATTTGATGTAATGCACGTGTTCACAGATTTCGTCGACGATGGGACCGCGACGCTCGGCGAACTGTTTTTTGTTTTCGGCGATCAGGTTGTTGCCGTGGGTGTCGATAGAGACAATCAGCGGACCGAACTCTTTCACCCGACAAACCCACAGCGATTCCGGCATACCGAGCTCCATCCAGTGCACCTCTTCGATCTCTTCCACCTGGGTGGCGGCCAGCACCGCACAACCGGCCGGGAAGATTACGTGCAGCGCCTTGAATTTCTGGCAGCCTTCTTCCGTCAGCGGTCCCATGCCGCCTTTACCCACCACCAGTTTGACGCCTGTCTGCTCAATGAACTCTTTTTCAAAGGCTTCCATACGCATACTGGTGGTCGGGCCGACGGAGACCATCTCCCATTTTTCACCGTTCTTACGTACGATGGGCCCGGCATGGAAAATCGCTTTGCCATTGAGGTCGTAGGGGATCGGGCGCTTCAGTTCGATCAGTCGGCGGTGGCAGACGTCGCGGCAGGTCACCAGCGTACCGGTCAGATAGATCACATCGCCAACGCGGATGTCTTCCAGGTCTTCGGCTTTGATCGGGGTTGTGAGGATCTTTTTCATAACGCGCTCCGGGTGTGAGACAGGTTTTCGAAGGAGAGGTCAGAATGGACCAGCAGCGTGCCGCGGCGGTGCGCCCAGCAGCCGGTGGAGACGGCAACGCCGATGGTTGACGGGTGACGCGCGGCGGATTCGATATGTACGCCCATCACGGAACTGTTGCCGGTGAGCCCTTGCGGACCAATGCCCAGCCGGTTCAGCCCCTCTTCCAGACGCAGCTCAAGCTCTGCCGCTTTTGGATTCGGATGGCGGGAGCCAATCGGGCGCAATACTGCTTTGCGCGACAGTACGGCGGCGGTTTCAACGGAGGTGGCGATACCCACGCCGACCAGCACTGGCGGGCAGGCGTTGACGGCCAGCGTCGAGATGTTTTCAAAGACGAATTTCACTACGCCTTCATAACCTTCGGAAGGCATCAGTACTTTGGAGCGCCCCGGCAGCGTGCAACCACCACCGGCCATATAGACTTCAATTTCCGCGTCATCGCCGTCGGGCACAATATCCCAGGTTACCCACGGTACGCCGCTACCGGTGTTTTTACCGGTATTCACTTCGTCAAAAATTTCTACGGCGTTGTGGCGCAGCGGCGCTTTCACCGTGGCATCTTCCACCGCTTGCTTGAGAATGCTTTGCAACTCACCCAGCAGTGGAAAACGGGAACCGACCTTCACGAAGAACATGATCTCACCGGTGTCCTGACAGGCCGGACGGTTAAGATCAATCGCTTTTTGCATGTTGTCGAACATCGTGTGGTAGATGATTTGCCCCATCTTTGATGTTTCGGCGTCCCGCAGCTGTTTTAATTTGTCCACCACATCGTCGGGCATACGGGTGGATATCATGGCGGTAAAGTTGGCGACTATTTCCGTCAACGTATTAACCGCATTTTGATTATTTTGATTGCTCATCATGTCAACTCCAGTTCTTTTATTTTTCTGGAAATAAATTCTCTTTCACAAACTACCATTAAATGTGTGGTTTTATATTATTTGCCACTGTGTATATGCAATTAACAGTTCGTGAATGATGCTGAAGAAAGATGATGAAAATTGAGCAAAGGCAGAGATTAACCGTAGATTGCGAATTACACTTGAGGTATCAACTTCATGGATAACCCGAAAAATGCTCAAAAACTGGCCCTTAGCCAAAGACCTTCAGGTGCTGGTGGAAATTGTCCATACGGGCAGCTTTAGCGCAGCGGCATGCACCCTCGGACAAACGCCTGCCTTTGTGACGAAGCGGATTCAGATCCTGGAAACCACGCTCGACACCACGCTGCTTAACCGCTCTGCGCGCGGTGTGGCGCTGACGGAAAGTGGCCAACGCTGTTATGAACAGGCGCTGGCGATCCTCACGCAATATCAGCGCCTGATAGATGAAGTGACGCAAATCAAAACGCGACCGGAAGGGATGATTCGTATTGGTTGTAGCTTCGGGTTTGGCCGCAGTCACATTGCGCCTGCCATTACCGAACTGATGCGCAATTATCCTGAGTTACAGGTCCATTTTGAACTCTTCGATCGGCAAATTGATTTGGTTCAGGATAATATCGATCTTGATATTCGCATTAACGATGAAATCCCTGATTATTATATTGCGCATTTGTTAACAAAGAATAAAAGAATATTGTGTGCCTCCCCCGGATATTTACAGAAATATCCTGAGCCAAAAACCTTGCAGGAATTAAGTCACCACGATTGTCTGGTGACAAAAGAGCGTGACATGACTCACGGAATATGGGAACTGGGAAATGGCACGACGAAAAAATCGGTCAAAGTGAGCGGGCATCTCTCTTCCAACAGCGGTGAGGTCGTTCTGCAATGGGCGCTGGAAGGCAAAGGCATCATGTTGCGTTCAGAGTGGGATGTGCAACCGTTTCTGGCGAGCGGCAAACTGGTGCGAGTGTTGCCGGAGTACGCGCAGAGCGCCAACATCTGGGCGGTTTATCAGGAGCCGTTGTATCGCAGCGTGAAGCTCAGGGTCTGCGTGGAGTTTCTGGCGGCATGGTGCCAGCAACGATTAGGCAAGCCGGACGAAGGCTATCAGGTGCTGTAGGCCGGGCTGGACAACGCCATTTTCCGGCCAACCTTACTCGGGATCTTTCTCGCGTCTCTTGCGCAGTTTGGTCCAGATTTTTGTCTCCTGGCGGCGCCACAGACGCTGGATGTTGTCATGATGACGCAGCAAAATCAGGCACGACAGCATGGAGACCGGGAAGGTGAACTGCGGTTTGAACCACCAGACATAAAACGGTGCAATCAGCGCGCTGACAATTGCCCCCAGCGATGAATAGCCGCTCAACAGAACGGTGAGCAACCAGGTGCCCGCCATCACGCCGGTGAGATCCCAACCGATAGGTGCGATAGCGCCAAAGGCCGTCGCCACGCCTTTCCCACCTTTGAAACCGAAGAATACTGGCCAGATATGCCCCAGACAGGCGGCGATAGCGATAAGGCCCAGCCAGAACGGGCTGACGCCCAGCGCATACGCGCCCCAGACGGGCAACATCCCTTTCAGGACATCGAAAATCAGGACCGCTACGGCTGCTCCCTTGCCACCGATTCGTAACACGTTGGTCGCGCCAGGGTTACCGGATCCGCTGCTACGCGGGTCGGGCAAGCCAGCAATGCGGCAGACCAGAATGGCACTGGAAATGGAGCCGCAGAGGTACGCGAAGAGGATCATTCCAGGCGCGATTGCACTCATAAGCTGTTCCGTTTTGAAAATGTCGTGTAAAACGCTACTTCTGTGGATAATACGCATATTTCGCCGGAAGTGGTATCCGGGTTAGCCAAAAAGCAGGCAGGTCGTGATGGATATTGTATTTATAGAGCAACTTTCGGTAATCACCACTATTGGTGTTTACGACTGGGAACAGACGATTGAACAGAAACTGGTGTTCGATATCGAAATGGCGTGGGATAACCGAAAATCAGCAAAAAGTGACGACGTCGCCGACTGCCTGAGCTATGCGGATATCGCCGAGACGATCGTTAGCCATGTTGAAGGTGGGCGTTTTGCGCTGGTGGAACGTGTTGCCGAAGAGGTGGCCGAGCTACTGCTTACGCGCTTTAACTCGCCGTGGGTGCGCATCAAGCTGAGTAAGCCAGGCGCGGTGGCGCGCGCGGCCAATGTGGGCGTAATCATTGAGCGTAGCAATAATCTGAAAGAAAAATAATTATCTTCATATTTGTTAAACCAAACGGATATAAAAGAGTCCTATACCCGTCATACATCAAGTTGCATGTGCGTTGGCTGCTGAGTTACTCGTCTCATCCTGAGACTCGCCCCTTCGGGGCCAGCGCTAGCGCTGTTCAAAGCCCTTTGGGCTTTGTCCCGCAACTCGAATTATTTAGGTATAAAACGCGATCTTTTTGTGCAGTAGATTTTTCTATTTAGGGGTTTATTGATGAGCGATATGCACTCGCTGCTGATTGCGGCAATTTTGGGTGTGGTCGAAGGATTGACGGAGTTTTTGCCAGTTTCCAGTACCGGGCACATGATCATTGTGGGCCATCTGTTGGGATTTGAGGGCGACACGGCAAAGACGTTTGAGGTGGTGATCCAGTTGGGATCCATTCTTGCGGTGGTGGTGATGTTCTGGCGGCGTCTGTTTGGCCTGATCGGCATTCACTTTGGTCGTCCGCTACAGCGTGAAGGGGAAAGTAAAGGTCGTTTAACGCTGATCCACATTCTGCTGGGGATGATCCCGGCCGTGGTGCTGGGACTGGTCTTCCACGATACGATCAAATCGCTGTTTAACCCGGTGAATGTGATGTATGCGCTGGTGGTGGGCGGTTTACTGCTGATCGCCGCAGAGTGTCTGAAGCCGAAAGAACCGCGCGCGCCGGGTCTGGATGATATGACTTACCGTCAGGCATTCATGATTGGCTGCTTCCAGTGTCTGGCGCTGTGGCCGGGGTTCTCCCGCTCCGGGGCGACCATTTCCGGCGGGATGCTGATGGGCGTGAGCCGTTACGCGGCGTCTGAGTTTTCATTCCTGCTGGCAGTACCGATGATGATGGGCGCCACCGCATTGGATCTCTACAAAAGCTGGTCGTTCCTGACGGCGGCCGATATCCCAATGTTTGCCGTCGGTTTTGTCACCGCCTTCGTGGTCGCACTAGTTGCCATCAAGACCTTCCTGCAGCTGATTAAGCGGATCTCGTTCATTCCATTTGCTATTTACCGCTTTATCGTCGCCGCGGCGGTTTACGTAGTGTTCTTCTGACGGATCTCTCATGCCGGATGACGGCGTAAACGCCTTATCCGGCCGACGCGTTGAGATGCGATACCGTAGGCCGGATAAGCGCATCGCCATCCGGCATTCACGCCTTAACTGACCGCCTTCGGGAAACGGGTCTCTTTCCAGTGGGCCAGCGCCGCAATCCGACGTCGGGTCAGCTCTTCACGAATCTCAATGCCTTTAAATCCGGCCTCGACAACGTCTTTGGTGGGGACAGACTGCGCGACTTCCCACGCTTCGCGCAGTAAACGTCCCTGCGGATAATCCGCGGCTTCAAATCCCGTCCGTCCGCGTACGTCGGCTTCGCTGGTGAGCGCAATCTGTTCCACGCGTTGCGGTTTACGCCAGGCGTCGATCGAATCAAACAGCTTCACGATGATTTTAGGTTGCAGTATCGGGAAGGTGTGGATGAGATCGTGGAACTCCGCCACCAGTTTGGCTAAATCACGAATTTCATTCGGTACGCGCAGGCGCTGGCACAACTGCTCGACCAGCCTGACGCCCGCCGGGCCGTGTCCGTGGTGACGCGGCCAGAGCTCCGGCGGCGTCAGACCTTTACCGAGGTCGTGACACAGCGTAGCGAAACGCACGTCAACCGCTGGGCTGAGCAGCGCCGCCATCGACAGCGTCATCAGAGTATGAATTCCGGTATCGATTTCCGGATGCCACTTCGCCGGGGCCGGGACGCCAAACAGCGCATCGACTTCCGGGAACAACACACGCAGCGCGCCGCAGTCGCGTAAGACCTGGAAATAGACCTGTGGGTTGCGCGTGGTTAACGCGTTTTCGGTCTCTTTCCAGACGCGTTCTGCCGTCAGATGCTCCAGCTCACCGGCGTGCGTCATTTCGCGCATCAGCGCCATGGTTTCGTCAGCAATACGGAAGCTAAGATGTGCATAGCGAGCGGCAAAGCGCGCCACGCGCAGTACGCGCAGCGGATCTTCACTAAAGGCGGGTGAGACATGGCGCAACAGGCGTTTATCCAGATCGCGACGTCCCTGATAGGGATCGACAATCTGGCCGTCATCATCTTGCGCCAGGGCGTTAATCGTCAGGTCACGTCGCTGGAGATCGTCTTCCAGTGTGACGTCGGGTGCGGCATAACAGGTGAATCCGGTATACCCCGAGCCGGACTTACGCTCGGTACGCGCAAGGGCATACTCTTCGTGGGTTTGCGGATGGAGAAAAACAGGAAAATCGCGACCTACCTGCTGGTAGCCCGCGTCGAGCATTTGTTGCGGTGTGGCGCCAACCACCACCCAATCTTTATCTTTAACCGGTAGCCCTAACAGCGTATCCCGAACCGCACCACCGACCAGATAAATCTTCACGCCACACCACCTCTCCAGGGAAATACAATCCCTTAATCATATGACAGTGCGGCGGAGAAGGCGATTTAGTTCATCCAGCGGTCTTTGCGTTTCCGGCTTGGGATCATGTGCGGCAGGATCAAACCAAGAAGCAGGCCGAGTCCCAGCACGCCGCCGCCATACATAAACCACTGCATGATGATGGTACGTTGCTTATCATCAAGCTGCAGATTTGCGGCGCTGACCTTCTTCTGCGCCACAATCAGCTCGTTCTTCAGCTTCTGGTTCTCTTCTTTCAGCCCGTTGATCACGCTGTCGCTCTGCGACACCTTCTGCTGCATGTCAGCCGTGCGTTGATTCCAGGTGGTGTCGATATTGTTGAGCTTATCGGTCAGCGTTTTGACCTGATTTTCCAGATCCGGCACGCGGGTGCGCAGGCTTGGCGTACTGTTCAGCTCTTTCATCGGGATCCAGGCTGTCCGCCCGGTGCTGTCTTTGACCTGCGCGTAGTTCGTGCTGGCGTCAGTTTGTAACAGTATGACTTCTTCGCCCGCATTGACCGTGCCGACGAGGCGATAATTATCCCCCGGACCACTGCGGACCCAGGTGTTCAGTTCATCAGAGACATAGCGCTTTTCTTCGGCGTGTGACACGGCAGTAGCGCTAAGTGCGAGTAACATAAATCCAATCAGGCGTAATTTTGGCATCAGGCTGTCGTTATTGTCATAGAAAGTGGAACGATAGTAGTGGTATCAGTGTCTCTACGCAAAGCATTCGACATCAATCGGAATCATCTGTGTCCGCTTTACCGCTACTTCAAAACTTTTACGCCCGTCAAATTGCCCGTTGCATGGCAATTTGGCGCAAAATACTATCTACTGACAAAAAAGATCACCGTAAGTTCGTCGTGATTCTCTCTTATATGACATAACCGGTAAGTACAAGGCCATGGCTCAGGAAATTGAATTAAAATTTATCGTTAATCACGAGGCAGTGAACGCGCTGCGTGACCATCTGAATACGCTCGGAGGCGAGCATCATGCGCCCAGCCCATTGTTGAATATTTACTATGAGACCGAGGATAAGTGGCTGCGCGGTCACGATATGGGGCTGCGTATTCGTGGGGAGAAGGGGCGCTACGAGATGACAATGAAAATTGCCGGGCGAGTGACCGGCGGTTTACACCAGCGACCGGAATACAATGTCCCCCTGAACGAACCTGTGCTGGATTTAACGCAATTTCCGCCGCAAGTGTGGCCAAACGGTGAGCTACCTGTCGATCTCGTCTCCCGCATGCAGCCGCTGTTCAGCACCGATTTTGAACGTGAAAAATGGCTGCTGACGGTGGATGGCAGCCAGATTGAAATTGCCCTCGATTTAGGCGAAGTGAAAGCGGGTGAACTGGCTGAGCCGATTTGCGAGCTGGAGCTTGAACTACTGAGCGGCGACACCCGAGCGGTGCTGAAGCTGGCAAATCAGCTGGTGAGCCAGACGGGCCTGCGCCAGGGTAGTCTGAGTAAAGCGGCGCGCGGTTATCATCTGGCGCAGGGGAATCCCCCACGCGAGAGTAAACCGACAGCGGTGCTGAAAGTGCCCGCGAAAGCCAGCGTGGAACACGGGCTGGAAGCCTCTCTGGAGCTGGCGCTGGCACAATGGCAGTACCATGAAGAACTCTGGGTTCGCGGCAATAAGGCGGCGAAGGCGGACGTGTTGGCCGCGATGGGTCTGGTTCGTCACACCCTGATGCTATTTGGCGGTATTGTTCCGCGTAAAGCGAGCGCTCACTTACGTGATCTGTTAACCCAGTCGGAAGCTACTATCGCGTCGGCCGTTTCTGCTGTGACGGCGGTTTACACCACCGAAACGGCAATGGCGAAACTGGCGCTAACCGAGTGGCTGGTGACCAAAGCCTGGCAGCCGTTTCTGGACGCAAAGGCGCAGGCTAAAATGGCGGACTCTTTCAAGCGCTTCGCGGATATCCATCTTTCGCGTACCGCCGCTGAGCTGAAAAGCGTATTTGGGCAACCGCTGGGCGACCAGTATCGCGATCAGTTGCCGCGTTTACGCCGCGATATTGATACCGTTTTGCTGCTGGCGGGGTATTACGACGCGGCGGTGGTTCAGGCCTGGCTGGAGAACTGGCAAGGATTGCTTCACGCGATTGCCACCGGTCAACATATTGAAATTGAACATTTCCGCAATGAGGCGAACAACCAGGAACCGTTCTGGCTGCACAGCGGAAAACGATAACTGGAGTGCCTGATGGCGCTGCGCTTATCAGGCCTACGGATCGACATGTTTTGTAGGCCGGATAAGGCAAAATGCCGCTATCCGGCATCATTCAAAGGATACCCCTTAAATGAAGCCGCTTTCTTCCCCGTTACAGCAGTACTGGCCGACCGTTGTCGAGCGGCTGCCAGCGTCCTTACCTGAGACTGAGCTTAGCGCTCAGGCGAAGTCAGTACTTACATTGAGTGATTTTGTGCAGGACGGTGTGATTGCGCATCCCCACTGGCTGGCGGAGCTGGAAAGCGCCCCGCCGCAGGCCGATGAATGGCAACGGTACGGCGAATGGTTACAGGTGGCGCTGGCAACGGTGAACGATGAAGCGGCGTTGATGCATGAACTGCGTCTGTTTCGCCGCCGTGTGATGGTGCGCATTGCCTGGGCACAGGCGCTGTCGCTGGTGGATGATACCGACATTCTGCAACAGCTAAGCCATCTTGCCGAAACGCTGATTGTCAGTGCGCGCGACTGGCTGTACGACGCTTGCTGTCGCGAATGGGGAACGCCATGCAGTCAGGAAGGCATCCCGCAACCGCTGCTGATATTAGGCATGGGCAAACTGGGCGGTGGCGAGCTGAATTTTTCTTCGGATATCGATCTGATCTTTGCCTGGCCAGAGCACGGCTCCACCCAGGGCGGACGCCGTGAACTGGATAACGCGCAGTTTTTTACCCGCATGGGGCAGCGGCTGATCAAGGTGCTGGATCAGCCCACCCAGGATGGCTTTGTCTATCGGGTAGATATGCGGCTGCGTCCGTTTGGCGACAGCGGCCCGCTGGTGTTGAGCTTTGCGGCGCTGGAAGATTACTACCAGGAGCAGGGGCGCGACTGGGAGCGCTACGCGATGGTCAAGGCGCGGATTATGGGCGATACCGATGGGCGCTATGTTGAGGAACTGCGCGCTATGCTGCGCCCGTTCGTCTTCCGTCGCTACATCGACTTCAGCGTGATTCAGTCGCTGCGCAATATGAAGGGGATGATTGCACGTGAAGTCCGTCGCCGGGGGTTGAAAGATAACATCAAGCTCGGTGCGGGCGGCATTCGCGAAATCGAGTTTATCGTGCAGGTGTTCCAGTTGATTCGCGGCGGGCGCGAGCCGTCGCTGCAATCCCGTTCACTGCTGCCGACCTTAAGCGCGATCGCCGCACTGCATCTGCTGTCGGAGAACGATGCTGAGCAACTGCGACAGGCCTATCTCTTTCTGCGTCGTCTGGAAAACCTGCTGCAAAGCATTAACGATGAACAAACCCAGACGCTGCCGGGTGATGAACTTAACCGGGCGCGACTGGCCTGGGGAATGAATGCTGATGACTGGCAGCAACTGACCGAAACGCTTGAGGGGCATATGGCGAACGTCCGCCGCGTGTTTAACGAGCTGATCGGCGATGACGAAACCGAAACGCAGGAAGACGCGCTCTCGGAACAGTGGCGCGAGCTGTGGCAGGACGCCTTGCAGGAGGATGATACGCCACCGGTGCTGTCGCATCTCACGGATGACGATCGTATGCGCGTGCTGGCGTTGATTGCCGATTTTCGTAAAGAGCTGGATAAACGCACTATTGGCCCACGTGGGCGTCAGGTGCTCGACCACCTGATGCCGCACCTGCTTAGCGATGTCTGCACGCGCCAGGATGCTTCCCTCCCGCTGTCGCGCATTACGCCGCTATTGGTGGGGATTGTTACCCGCACCACCTATCTCGAGTTGCTGAGTGAATTTCCCGGCGCACTGAAGCATCTGATTTCGCTCTGCGCGGCGTCGCCGATGGTCGCCAGCCAACTTGCGCGTTATCCGCTGCTGCTCGATGAACTACTCGACCCGAATACGCTCTATCAGCCAACGGCAACCGACGCTTATCGCGACGAGCTGCGCCAGTATTTACTGCGCGTCCCGGAGGATGACGAAGAGCAACAGCTGGAAGCGTTGCGTCAGTTCAAGCAAACGCAACTGTTGCGTATTGCTGCCGCGGATATCGCCGGTACGCTGCCGGTGATGAAAGTCAGCGATCACCTGACCTGGCTGGCGGAAGCGATGATTGATGCCGTTGTGCAGCAGGCGTGGCTGCAAATGGTGTCGCGCTACGGGCAACCGACGCATCTTGCCGAGCGGGAAGGGCGCGGCTTTGCGGTGGTGGGCTACGGCAAACTGGGCGGCTGGGAGCTGGGCTACAGCTCCGATCTCGATTTGATCTTCCTGCATGACTGCCCCATTGACGTGATGACCGACGGCGAGCGCGAAATTGACGGACGGCAGTTCTACCTGCGGCTGGCGCAGCGCATTATGCACCTCTTCAGTACCCGCACCTCTTCAGGCATCCTGTATGAAGTCGATGCCCGACTGCGGCCGTCAGGGGCGGCGGGGATGCTGGTGACCTCCGCCGAATCCTTTGCGGATTATCAGAAGAATGAGGCCTGGACGTGGGAGCATCAGGCGCTGGTGCGCGCACGTGTTGTTTATGGCGACCCGCAACTGACCTCGCAGTTTGACACGGTGCGCCGCGATATCATGACGCTGCCTCGCGACGGCAAAACGTTGCAGACCGAGGTACGTGAGATGCGCGAAAAAATGCGCGCACATCTGGGCAATAAGCATCGCGATCGCTTTGATATTAAAGCCGATGAAGGCGGTATTACGGATATCGAATTTATCACGCAATATCTGGTGCTACGTTATGCCCATGACAAACCCAAACTCACCCGCTGGTCGGATAATGTGCGCATTCTGGAGCTGTTAGCGCAAAACGACATCATGGACGAGCAGGAGGCGATGGCATTGACCCACGCCTATACCACGCTGCGCGATGAACTGCATCATCTGGCTTTACAGGAACAGCCGGGCCATGTGGCGCAAACGTGTTTTGAGGCGGAACGTTCACTGGTACGGGCAAGCTGGCAGAAGTGGCTGGTTGCCTGACGAAGTGTGCTATTATCGCGCGCAAAATTTTGAATCTCTCAGGAGACAGGAATGAAAGTAACGCTGCCAGAGTTTGAACGTGCAGGAGTCTTGGTTGTCGGTGATGTGATGCTGGATCGCTACTGGTACGGTCCCACCAGCCGTATTTCACCCGAAGCGCCGGTACCGGTGGTGAAAGTGGATACCATCGAAGAACGTCCGGGCGGTGCGGCGAACGTGGCGATGAACATTGCCTCTCTGGGAGCGAATTCGCGTCTGGTCGGACTGACCGGTATCGACGATGCCGCGCGTGCGCTCAGCAAAACGCTGGCGGACGTGAACGTGAAATGCGACTTCGTTTCTGTGCCGACCCATCCGACCATCACCAAACTGCGTGTGCTTTCGCGTAACCAGCAACTGATTCGCCTGGATTTCGAAGAAGGCTTCGAAGGCGTGGATCCGCAGCCGCTGCATGAGCGCATCAATCAGGCACTCAGCTCAATTGGGGCGCTGGTGCTGTCTGACTACGCGAAAGGCGCACTGGCCAGCGTACAGCAGATGATTGCCCTGGCGCGTAAAGCCGGTGTGCCGGTGCTGATCGACCCGAAAGGGACCGATTTTGCGCGTTATCGCGGTGCGACGCTGCTGACGCCTAACTTGTCTGAATTCGAGGCGGTAGCGGGAAAATGCAAAAGCGAAGAAGAGATTGTTGAACGCGGCATGAAGCTGATTGCCGATTTCGAACTTTCCGCTTTGCTGGTCACCCGTTCTGAGCAGGGAATGACGCTGCTGCAACCGGGGAAAGCCCCGCTGCATATGCCAACGCAGGCGCAGGAAGTGTATGACGTGACTGGTGCGGGCGACACCGTCATTGGCGTGCTGGCGGCGACGCTGGCGGCGGGCAATTCACTGGAAGAAGCCTGCTTTTTTGCCAATGCGGCGGCGGGTGTGGTGGTTGGCAAACTGGGAACGTCCACCGTTTCGCCTATCGAACTGGAAAACGCGGTGCGTGGTCGTGCGGAAACCGGCTTTGGCGTGATGACCGAAGAAGAACTGAAACAGGCCGTTGCCAGCGCGCGTAAGCGCGGTGAGAAAGTGGTGATGACTAACGGGGTGTTTGACATTCTGCACGCAGGCCACGTCTCCTATCTCGCAAACGCGCGTAAGCTGGGCGATCGGTTAATCGTCGCGGTCAATAGCGATGCCTCGACGAAACGCCTGAAAGGGGAAACGCGTCCGGTGAATCCGCTTGAACAGCGGATGATCGTGCTGGGCGCGCTGGAAGCCGTTGACTGGGTGGTCTCTTTTGAAGAAGACACGCCGCAACGCCTGATCGCGGGCGTATTGCCGGATCTGCTGGTCAAAGGCGGTGACTATAAGCCGGAAGACATTGCGGGCAGTAAAGAGGTGTGGGCCAACGGCGGTGAAGTGCTGGTGCTCAACTTTGAAGACGGTTGCTCAACCACCAATATCATCAAGAAAATCCAGAAAGACAGCGATAAATAATGGCTGAAGGTGATGCCTGGAAATCGGTCATCACCTGTGTTCCTAAAGTGTGAACTCAGGCAACTGATTTGCGCACAATATGTACAAACCTGCTACGCTTCCCGGTAAATACTGGTATCAGAAAAAAGCATATGACCTTAACAGAGATTCACCGACTGGAGGATATGCTAATGAACAACAGTGTTTATTCGATGAACAATTTCGATTTCCTGGCGCGGAGTTTTGCCAGAATGCAGGCTGAAGGTCGCCCTGTTGATATCCAGGCCGTTACCGGCAATATGGATGAGGAGCACCGCAGCTGGTTTTGCAAACGCTACGCGCACTACTGCCAGCAGGCCATGAACGCCAGAAAGTTAGAAGTGGAACATTGATATGTCAACGGGCCTTGCGGCCCGTTGCTGTTTTTACGCTTGCGGTTCTACCGGCGGGATGGCGGGCGCAGGTTTGACTTCTTCAGTGGTCTGACGCGCTTCCAGCTCACTCAAACGTTGCTCCAGCAGCGCCAGCTTTTCACGGGTGCGTAACAGCACCTGAGTCTGAACATCAAACTCTTCTCGGCTCACCAGATCGAGACGCGTCAGCTGAGATTGCAGCGCTTGACGGATCTTCTTCTCGACATCGTCCCCGAACTCCCGGATCCCTTTTGGCATCGATTCGTGAACCTGGCGAGCAATCTGCTCAATTTTTTTCGGGTCAATCATAGTGGTTTCCCTGAACTGGTAAGTGTTACCGCCCATTGTAGTGCGATCTGCGTGAGGCATAAACCAGAATTGTGTGATGTTAATGCGGGTAAAGGCGTTGATGAAGGTAATCAATAGCGTTATAGTTAACCCGCTTATTCTCAGGGCGGGGCGAAATTCCCCACCGGCGGTAAATCAACTCAGGTTGAAAGCCCGCGAGCGCTTTTCACCACGGTGAAAAGGTCAGCAGATCCGGTGTAATTCCGGGGCCGACGGTTAGAGTCCGGATGGGAGAGAGTAACGATCCAGTCGGGCATGGACCCGCTCACGTTATTTTTTTGCCGCTTGTCGGTACTCCTAAGACTGCCCTGATTCTGGTAACCATAATTTTAGTGAGGTTTTTTTACCATGAATCAGACGCTACTTTCCTCTTTTGGTACGCCTTTTGAACGTGTCGAACACGCTCTGTCTGCGCTGCGCGAAGGCCGCGGTGTGATGGTGCTGGACGACGAAGATCGTGAAAACGAAGGCGATATGATTTTCCCGGCAGAGACCATGACCGTTGAGCAGATGGCGCTGACCATCCGTCACGGTAGCGGTATTGTGTGCCTGTGCATCACCGAAGATCGTCGTAAACAACTCGATCTGCCGATGATGGTGGAAAATAACACCAGCGCTTATGGCACCGGTTTTACCGTGACCATTGAAGCAGCGACAGGTGTCACGACCGGCGTTTCGGCGGCCGATCGCGTGACCACCGTTCGCGCGGCAATTGCCGATGGCGCAAAACCTTCCGATCTGAACCGTCCGGGACACGTCTTCCCGCTGCGCGCTCAGCCGGGCGGCGTATTGACTCGCGGTGGCCACACCGAAGCGACCATCGATCTGGTGACGCTGGCTGGCTACAAACCTGCAGGTGTACTGTGTGAACTGACCAATGATGATGGCAGCATGGCGCGCGCGCCAGAATGCATCGAATTTGCGGGCAAACACAATATGGCTGTAGTGACGATCGAAGACCTGGTGGCTTACCGTCAGGCGCACGAACGCAAAGCCAGTTAATTCAGCCTTGCCGGATAGCGGTGCAAGCACCTTATCCGGCAAATTTCGCTTTTTCAAACATCCTGCCGGTTAATAAACATCCAATCTTTTTCTCTATGATCGAAATCATCTTTTCGATTTCATACTGTGCCAGTATATAATCCTACCTACTAATAGGTATGTTAAATTTTAACGCTAAATATTTGTTAATGTTAAATTTAAAGGGTAAAAGGATGTTTATCGCCTGGTACTGGATTGTCTTAATTGTTCTGGTGGTCGTGGGGTATTTTTGCCACATGAAGCGCTACTGTAAAGCGTTTCGGCAGGATCGCGATGCGCTACTGGAAATCCGCAATAAATTACTGCGTCATGATGATGAAAAACGCGTTATGACGAAAGAGCAGGAATAATCGCTTCCTGCCTTCTCCGTTACCCGATCCCCATCGCCTGAAGTACGACCAGACTCAGCCCCATGACTGACATTCCACACAGAACGCCATAGCTGGGGTTGTTATTGGGGTCGATCTCTTTTGCCAGCGGCATCAGTTCATCCACCGACAACGCAACCATGATGCCCGCGACGGCGGCCATTATGGCGGCCATGACGACGGGCGATACCAGGTTGCCAAGAATCAGCCATGCCAGCACGCCGCCCAGTATTTCCGCCATCCCGGAAATGCCCGCCCAGAAAATAGCGGTGCGTTTAGAACCGGTGGCTGCATAGACTGGCCCGGCGACGGCCAGACCTTCCGGGATATTATGCAGGGCAACCGCCAGCGCGATGCCGAATCCCAACTCCAGGTTGCTGCTTGCGGTCACGTAGGTGGCAATCCCTTCCGGGAAGTTGTGCAAACTGATCCCGAGCGTGAGCAGAATGGCCGTGCGTTTGATTGATCCCGGAATTGGCTGCGTCCTTTTTTGCACCAGATCCTGCGGGTGAGCGTGCGGAAGAAGACGATCCAGCCCAAAGTAACCCAGCAAGCCGATGATAAACATGCCGTAGCCCAGAACCGGTGGCATTCCCTTTGTACCCAGCGCGGCGGGCAGCATCTCCATTAAGGAGATCAGCAACATGATTCCGGCGGCAAACCCGAGTGAAAACGCCAGCAGGCGATTGGAGGGCTTCTGCCCCAGTACGCCAAGAAACGCGCCAATAAACGTGGCGGCCCCCGCCAGTAAGGTCAGAATTAAAGGTACTGACATCAATGACTCCTTATACATCTCACTGACCTTCAAAATAACTGATGATGATCATCATGGTTATCAGAGTTCTTCATTCACCGAAAGAGGGTATGGTAAGACCATCAAAATGACTCCCTGAGTAAGGATATCATCATGTCTTCAATTCGTATGCCAGCATTGTTTTTGGGACACGGTAGCCCGATGAACGTTCTGGAAGATAACCTGTATACCCGTGCCTGGCAGCGGCTTGGGGAGACATTGCCGCGTCCAAAAGCGATTGTGGTGGTGTCTGCTCACTGGTACACCCGTGGTACGGGCGTCACAGCAATGGAAGCGCCAAAGACCATTCATGATTTTGGCGGTTTCCCGCAGGCCTTGTACGACACGCATTACCCGGCGCCTGGCTCCCCTGAGCTGGCGCAGCAGCTGGTTGATTTGCTTTCCCCGGTGCCGGTCGCGCTCGACAAAGAGGCCTGGGGGTTTGACCACGGTTCCTGGGGCGTGTTGATCAAGATGTACCCGGATGCTGATATTCCGATGGTGCAGTTGAGCATCGACAGTACCAAACCGGCGGCCTGGCATTTTGAGATTGGACGCAAACTGGCGACGCTGCGTGATGAAGGCATCATGCTGGTGGCCAGTGGTAACGTAGTACATAACCTGCGTACGGCGTGCTGGCACGGCGATAATACTCCGTATCCGTGGGCAACCTCGTTCAATGATTTTGTCAAAGCGAACCTGAGCTGGCAAGGACCGGTTGAGCAGCATCCACTGGTGAATTACCTCGATCACGAAGGCGGTTCACTGTCGAACCCGACGCCGGATCACTATCTGCCGCTACTGTATACGCTTGGCGCGTGGGATGGCAAAGAGCCGGTGACGATCCCCGTTGATGGTATTGAGATGGGCAGCCTGAGTATGCTGTCGGTACAGATAGGATAGCAATGCAGGCCCGGTCACAACCGGGCCTCAGCGATCACTCAACAAAAATATGCGGGTAGAAGCGGGACAGATCCTGGGTGATCAGCGCTCTGTCTTCGCGGATGCCGATCCCGGCAGGCTGATCGTTGACTAACCAACTGCCGATCAGCACATAGCTGTCGCCAAACTTCGGCAGCTGATGGAACTGCTGCACGATCATGCCTTCTTCACCATACGGCCCTTCCACCGCTTCGATCGTTTTACCGTTCTCGATGATGGAGACGTTTGCGCCTTCACGCGAGAAGATCGGTTTCACGACGAATTTTTCCATCTGCGGATAGTCGTCTTCGGCGAAATACGCGGGAAGCAGGTTCGGATGGTTTGGAAACATTTCCCACAGCAGCGGCAACAGCGCCTTATTGGAGATAATGCTCTTCCAGGCCGGCTCCAGCCAGCGCACGCCAGCGTCTTCGAGCTTGGTGGAGAACATCTCGCGCAGCATAAACTCCCACGGATAGAGCTTGAACAGGTTGGCAATCACCTGATCCTGTAGATCCGTGAACTGACCTTTTTCACCGAGTCCAATATCTTCGATATAGAGGAATTCAGTGGCTATCTCCGCCTCTGCTGCGCAATCCTGCAGATACTGAATGGTACCGCGATCCTCAACGGTATCGCGACAGCAGGTTAGATGCAGAAGCTGGAAGCCGTACTGCTCACGCAGCTCGGCGAAGCGCTCGATGAGCTTTTCCTGCAGGCTGTTAAACTGGTCGCTACCTTCCGCCAGATTGCCCGCATTGATCTGATCTTCAAGCCAGATCCACTGGAAAAACGCCGCTTCATACAGCGAGGTCGGGGTATCGGCGTTGTTCTCCAGCAGCTTCGGTTCACCAGTGCCATCCCACGCCAGATCGAGACGCGAGTAGAGCGACGGCTGATGCGTTTGCCAGGACTGACGAACAAAGCCCCAGGTGTGCTTAGGAATACGGAATTTGGTCATCAGCTCGTCGCTGGCAATCACTTTCTCGACCACCTTGAGACACATCTGGTGCAACTCGGCGGTCACATCTTCCAGCTTTTCAACTTGTGCCAGCGTTAGCTTGTAATAGGCGTCTTCACACCAGTACGGTTCGCCGTACATGGTGTGAAAATTGAAACCGTATTCAGTGGCTTTATCGCGCCAGTCCGGACGCTCGGTAATACTCACTCTTTCCATGCGTATCAGCCACCCATTGAACGCGTGGAGGTGCCGCTTGCGCTACGTTGCATGGTGCTCTGTTTGGCAACCGATTCGCCAAAGCCGCCGCGCGTCACGGTAGAGGTGGTCGCAGGTTTCGGTGCCATGGCGGTTTTAGGCACCGTCATCGTACGGCCAGGCTGCGCTGCGCCGTAGTTTTTACCGCCTGCATCGGTGTATTTACCGTAAGCCGGGCTGGCCGGGTTTTTCGAGCTGAACAGCGGCTGCTGCGCAAAGCCCGCGCCGCCGCCCATCATGCGGCCCATCATATAGCCCGCCATCAGCGGCATCCAGAAACTGCCGCTGGACTGCTGGGCCTGCGCTTCTGGCGCCATGCCTGCCTGAGCAGGGGCTTGCTGGCACTGGCCCTCACCGAACTCGGCGACACAATCTTCGCGAGTGGCATATTTCGGCGCGGTACGTTCCGCTTCTTTCAGCGCGTTATTGAACGCCGTGGTACATTCCGCGCTTTTGCCCGGATTGGCTGCCGAGCAGTCATCCGCATTCTGATACAGCGACACGGTTTCATCGCTTTTCTCACAACCCGCCAGCATAAACACAGCGGTAACGGCTAACGCGACAGGCGTCAGATGGCGCGCGCTCCAGCTTTTGCGGAACGAGGCGTGATGGATGGATTTTGTCCGTTTCATTTTCGTCTTTCCTGGACCCAGTGGTTAATACTGCTCAGGATAGAGGATGAGTGGTTGAAAATGAAGCGAGAAGAGGCTGGAATGCGGCCCAATGGTGAGATCTTTACGTTGCCTTACGTTCAGACGGGGCCGAAGCCCCGTCATCGCGTTTAATTACGGAACGGATTGCTACCGTTGCTGCTGGAAGAACGTGCTGACGCCGGTTGCGCGGCGGGCGCTGCTGCGTTAGCGGCATAGCCGTCAGCGTTAGCGTCCATCTGCGGGGTTTCGGGCGCGACGTGTTCCGGCGAAGTGGAAATCGGTTTGCCCAGCGTGTTGTTCAGCGCCACCAGATCCTGCTCGTTCAACGTACCCAGCGCTGACTTAATATTCAGCTGGTTGATCAGGTAGTTATAACGCGCATTCGCCAGTTGTTGCTTAGCGTTGTACAGCGTGGTGGTCGCATCCAGCACATCAACGATGGTACGTGTACCCACGGAGTAGCCCGCTTCCATCGCATCCAATGAGCTCTGGGCGGAAACAACCGCTTGTTTGTACGCGTTAATACTGCTGATTGACGCATTGATGTTATTGAAGGATGAACGTACGGTCTGCACCACGCTGCGGTGGGCGCTTTCCAGTTGCTCGCTGGCACCAACGAAGTTGTATTGCGCCTGTTTCACCTGCGAGTTAACCATTCCACCCTGATAAATCGGCAGCGAGAAGCTCAGGCCGATTTTGTTCTGGCCCATGTTGCTGTCGTCATACTGGGAGCCTGTCGCGCCACGCGTTTTAGAGCCGCTGTACGAGGTGTCAGACACGTCGGTAGAGGCGGTTAAATCCAGCGTTGGCAGGTGGCCATCCTGCGCCTGGCGAATCTGCTCACGCGCCAGATCCTGGCTCAGACGGGCCTGCAACAGCGTCAGGTTGCGGTTTTCTGCTTCTTTCAGCAGGGCGTTCACCGCCTGCGGTTTGTCGGTCTTGAAGCTGTCAACGTTCAGCGATGCCAGTTCCGGATAGTAGTTGCCGGTGACCTGACGCAGTTCTTCTACCGCATTGTCGAGATCGTTACGGGCAGTCACTTCGTTCGCCAGCACGGTATCGTATTGCGAACGGGCGTTTTGCACGTCGGTGATTGCCACCAGACCCACGTTGAAACGCTGGGTGGTTTGATCCAACTGACGATAAATCGCCTCTTTCTGCGCCTGGGTGTAAGAGAGAACGTCAATGGCGTTCAGCACTTTAAAATAGGCGCTCGCGGTGTTGAGGATCAGCGTTTGCTGGTCCGTCTGGAAGGTCACGTCCTGAATACCCGCTGATTTTTCTTGCAGGGTCAGCGCACGCCATTTCGACATATCGAAAAGGGTCTGCGTTAATTGCAGGGACGCGCTGGTGGCGTTCGAGTTCACGCCATTAGCATCGCGGTAGCCGTTGCTGTAGGTGTAATCGGCACCTAAGCCCAGTTGAGGCAGTAAGGGACTACGTGCTTCGTTAATTTTTTCGAATGCAGCATCGCGATCGGCGGCGGACTTACGCAATTCCGGGTTGCTCAGGCGTGCTTGCTGATAAACTTGCATCAGGTTCTCTGCCTGGCTCAGTGTGCTGAACCCCGACAGGCTCAGGCCGATAAGGATGGGGAGCAATTTCTTCATTTGCATTCCTTGTTGTGAAGCAGTATTTAGCGCTGATCAAATTTTAAAAAATAATTGCTGATTCTAGCAGAATCCGCCACTGCAAAAAGTTGGCGTTCTGTGCCATCAGGCGTTAATTTGCACCAATTTACCACAAGGTCGATGAAACGGCAGTCAAACGCCTATGATATTCACATTTAAATCATTATTGGTACAGGACGGCACAATGCGTAAATCAGGCAACTCGCCAGTAACTTTCTCCAAAAACGATGTAGAAATTATTGCACGAGAAACGCTATATCGCGGTTTTTTTTCGCTGGATCTTTATCGCTTCCGCCACCGCTTGTTCAACGGTGAAATGAGCCAGGAAGTGCGTAGAGAAATTTTTGAGCGCGGTCATGCGGCGGTCTTGCTACCCTTTGACCCTGAGCGGGACGAAGTAGTGCTGGTCGAACAGGTGCGCATCGCGGCGTATGACACCAGTGAAACGCCGTGGCTACTGGAAATGGTGGCAGGGATGATCGAAGAGGGTGAAAGCGTTGACGATGTGGCCCGCCGTGAAGCGATGGAAGAGGCTGGCATCGAGGTGAAACGGACGAAACCGGTACTCAGTTTTCTGGCAAGCCCCGGTGGCACCAGTGAGCGCTCGTCAATTATAGTGGGTGAAGTGGACGCCACGACCGCAAACGGGATTCACGGTCTGGCTGATGAAAACGAAGACATTCGGGTTCATGTGGTAAGCCGGGAACAGGCCTACCGTTGGGTTGAAGAGGGGAAAATTGATAACGCGTCTGCGGTCATCGCCCTGCAATGGCTGCAACTGCACTATAAAGAGTTAATAAACGAGTGGAAAAAATGAAGCGCTATACACCTGACTTCCCTGAAATGATGCGTCTTTGCGAAACGAACTTTTCGCAGCTGCGACGCCTGCTGCCGCGCAATGATGCGCCTGGCGAAACGGTAAGTTACCAGGTGGGCAACGCACAATATCGGTTAACGATTGTTGAATCGACCCGATACACCACGCTGGTGAGCATCGAGCAGACGGCACCGACCATCACTTACTGGAGCCTGCCGTCACTGACAGTGCGGCTTTACCATGACGCCATGGTCGCCGAAGTGTGTTCAAGTCAGCAGATCTTTCGCTTCAAAGCACGGTATGATTATCCAAATAAAAAGTTGCATCAACGCGACGAAAAGCATCAAATTAATCAGTTTCTGGCCGACTGGCTGCGATACTGTTTAGCACATGGAGCGATGGCGATTCCGGTTTACTAGCGTCGTGAAACCTAAGGACACCATTTGGAAAGCCTGTTAAACCTTTCTCTGGCTGGTGAGGCCAGGGTCAGGATCTTACAAATTACTGATACTCACCTGTTTGCCGAAAAGCACGAAACGCTGTTGGGCGTAAACACCTGGGAAAGCTACCAGGCCGTGTTGGATGCCATCCATGCCGACAGGCAGGAATACGATCTGATTGTGGCAACAGGTGATTTAGCTCAGGATCAAACCGCTGCGGCCTATCAGCATTTTGCAGAAGGCATCGCAAGCTTTCGCGCGCCTTGCGTTTGGTTGCCCGGTAACCATGACTTTCAGCCCGCGATGTACAGCGCGTTACAAGAGGCGGGGATCTCCCCGGCAAAGTGCGTCATGATTGGCGACCAGTGGCAAATCCTGCTGCTGGACAGTCAGGTTTTTGGCGTGCCTCATGGCGAACTGAGTGAATTTCAGCTCGAGTGGCTGGAGCGCAAACTGGCTGAGGCTCCTGAGCGCCACACTCTGCTGCTTCTGCATCATCATCCATTGCCTGCGGGATGCAGTTGGCTGGATCAACACAGCCTGCGTAACGCGGCAGAACTGGACAACGTGCTGGTGAATTACCCGCGCGTGAAGTATCTGCTGTGTGGGCATATTCATCAGGAACTGGATCTCGACTGGAATGGCCGCCGTCTGCTGGCGACGCCTTCTACCTGCGTCCAGTTTAAACCTCATTGTGCGAACTTTACCCTTGATAACATCGCTCCGGGCTGGCGTACGCTGGAGCTCTTTGCCGACGGTACGTTGAAAACGGACGTCTGTCGTTTGCAGGGTGCTGAGTTCCGACCTGATACCGCTTCTGAAGGCTACTGATGTCTACGCTTCTTTATCTGCACGGCTTCAATAGCTCGCCCCGTTCCGCGAAGGCCTGCCTGCTGAAAAACTGGCTGCGTGAACAGTATCCCCATGTTGAGATGATTGTGCCTCAGTTGCCGCCGTATCCGGCTGATGCCGCAGAGATGCTGGAATCTATCGTGCTGGAGCACGGCGGTGAGGCATTGGGCGTGGTGGGATCGTCGTTAGGCGGTTATTACGCCACCTGGCTATCGCAGTGTTTTATGTTGCCCGCGGTTGTCGTCAACCCGGCGGTCCGGCCATTTGAACTGTTGATCGACTACCTCGGTCAGAACGAGAACCCCTACACGGGGCAGCAATATGTGCTAGAGTCACGCCATATTTACGATCTTAAAGTCATGCAGATCGACCCGCTGGAAGCGTCGGATTTAATCTGGCTGCTGCAACAGACGGGAGATGAAGTGCTGGACTACCGCCAGGCAGTGGCGTATTACGCCTCTTGCCGCCAGACTGTTATTGAAGGTGGAAACCATGCATTCACGGGCTTCGAAGATTATTTCAACCCGATTGTCGATTTCCTTGGACTGCACAGTTGCTGACAATCATTTCGAATTGCTATTAAAACCATGACGCAAACTTATAACGCTGATGCCATTGAGGTACTCACTGGGCTTGAGCCGGTACGCCGTCGCCCAGGGATGTATACCGATACGACCCGCCCCAACCATCTTGGGCAGGAAGTGATTGATAACAGTGTGGATGAAGCACTGGCGGGCCACGCGAAACGCGTGGATGTGATTTTACATGCCGATCAATCTCTGGAAGTTATCGATGACGGTCGCGGCATGCCCGTGGACATTCATCCGGAAGAGGGCGTTCCGGCCGTTGAACTGATCCTCTGTCGGCTACACGCAGGTGGAAAGTTTTCGAACAAGAACTACCAGTTCTCCGGCGGCCTGCACGGCGTAGGGATCTCCGTGGTTAACGCCCTGTCGAAGCGCGTGGAAGTGAACGTGCGTCGTGATGGCCAGGTGTATAACATTGCGTTTGAGAACGGTGATAAGGTTCAGGATTTGCAGGTCGTTGGCACTTGCGGTAAGCGCAATACCGGCACCAGCGTCCACTTCTGGCCTGACGAAACCTTTTTCGACAGTCCGCGCTTTTCCGTCTCTCGCTTAACGCACGTACTGAAAGCCAAAGCCGTGCTGTGCCCTGGCGTTGAAATCACCTTTAAAGATGAAGTCAATAACAGCGAACAGCGCTGGTGCTATCAGGATGGTCTGAACGACTATCTGGGCGAAGCGGTAAACGGCCTGCCTACGCTGCCGGAAAAACCGTTTATCGGCAATTTTTCCGGTGACACGGAAACGGTCGACTGGGCGCTGCTGTGGCTGCCGGAAGGCGGCGAACTGTTGACCGAAAGCTACGTGAACCTGATCCCGACCATGCAGGGCGGGACGCACGTGAACGGTCTGCGTCAGGGGTTGCTCGATGCGATGCGTGAGTTCTGCGAATACCGCAACATTCTGCCGCGCGGCGTGAAGCTTTCGGCAGAAGATATCTGGGATCGCTGCGCCTACGTGCTGTCGGTGAAAATGCAGGATCCGCAGTTTGCCGGACAGACCAAAGAGCGTCTGTCGTCACGTCAGTGTGCGGCATTTGTTTCCGGCGTGGTGAAAGATGCCTTCAGTCTGTGGCTGAACCAGAACGTCCAGTCAGCCGAACTGCTGGCGGAGATGGTTATTTCCAGCGCCCAGCGTCGACTGCGCGCGGCGAAGAAAGTGGTGCGTAAAAAACTGACCAGCGGTCCGGCACTGCCGGGGAAACTGGCGGACTGCACCGCGCAGGATCTGAATCGTACCGAACTGTTCCTGGTGGAAGGGGACTCGGCGGGCGGTTCCGCCAAGCAGGCGCGCGATCGTGAATATCAGGCGATTATGCCGCTTAAGGGTAAGATCCTGAACACCTGGGAAGTCTCTTCTGATGAAGTGCTGGCCTCGCAGGAAGTACACGATATTTCTGTCGCGATCGGTATCGATCCGGACAGCGACGATCTGAGCCAATTACGTTACGGCAAGATCTGTATCCTGGCGGATGCGGACTCCGATGGGCTGCACATCGCCACGCTGCTCTGCGCGCTGTTTGTGCGGCATTTCCGTACGCTGGTGAAACACGGACATGTCTATGTCGCGCTGCCGCCGTTGTACCGTATCGACCTCGGCAAAGAGGTCTATTACGCGCTGACGGAAGAAGAAAAAGCGGGCGTACTGGAGCAGTTAAAGCGCAAGAAAGGCAAGCCGAACGTACAGCGCTTTAAAGGGCTGGGTGAAATGAACCCGATGCAGTTGCGCGAAACCACGCTGGATCCCAACACCCGTCGTCTGGTTCAGCTCATCATTGATGATGAGGACGATCAGCGCACCAACGCCATGATGGATATGCTGTTGGCGAAGAAACGCTCCGAAGACCGTCGTAACTGGTTGCAGGAAAAAGGCGACCTTGCGGATCTTGACGGCTAATGGTGTTGTTGTGCCGGGTGGCGTCATTCGCGCGCCCTCCGGCACTGTCATTTATGCCGTTTACGGTACTGCAACGGCGTTTCACCGATTCCCTTGCCAAACGCGCTGATAAAGTACGTCACCTCTGAAAATCCTACCTTTTTCGCAATCTCCCGCACGCTTGCTTCACTGTGAAGTAGCGCTTCGCAGGCTTTTCTCAAACGTAATGTATTGAGATAGTCGAGAATGCTTTCCCCGGTCTCAACATGGAAGCGCCGCGACACGTAGCTTTTCGATTTTCCCAGTTCATCTGCCAGCACGCTCAGGCTGAATTTGTGCGTGTAATTTTCATCGAGCCAGAACATCACCTGGCTGGCGATGCCGGTGGCGATTTCCTGCATACTGCACTTATCTTCAGGTAACAGGCTGAATAAGCTTAATAACAGGCAGGCAACGTGCTCGGTGTTGAGCGGCTTCAACGCCGCTATTTTCTCGTAACGACTAAAGAGGAAATCGATGTGTGCATGGATCTCACTAGCGTCGATCACCCAGGCTTCACCGCCGCGAATCGTCAGGTTTTGCAGGCGTTGCTGATTGAGCGGGAAATCACGCAGCACCTTCAATACCGCATGCGGGTCGAGATGAATAATGGTGCGTCGGTAGCTATTCTGCGCCTGCTCATCAACCATGATTTTGTGCAGGGTAAACGGTGGGAAAAAGAACATCCGCCCTGGCCGCATGGTGTACTGCTTATGATCGACCGTGACCACGCCGAAACCTTCTTCTACGTACAGCATTTCCAGACATTGATGCCAGTGGTGGTAGCGGACCGTGTTGGCAAACAGGCGACTAAACGACGCGATAGCATCGTTTAGGGTGATAAGCTCCAGACGTTCTGAATACAGCGGTGCGTTCATGCTCATAGTGCAACAGAATTAAATTTTTACCAGGCTGATTACCTTTATAAACTCTATTTTTAAATTTTCTCAATCACTGTTTCAAAAGAATGTGTCGGGTGTGATTGAGGTAACATTTCTGCCAATGCGCGATTCACTATGCTTTAGCCACTTTATTCAGAGGGGCAGAGTATGTGGTCGGCAACTGAAGAAAAATCAAATCCATTGTCATCCCGTGAAGAGGTTACGCGTGCGGTTAACCTCATTTTGGGGGCGCTGGATAAGCAGTTTCCCGCAGGGCAGGCCCAGTTTTCACTGGGCGATACCTGTGCGCATTACAGTGCGGATATTGCCTGTATGGAAGGGCTTTCGAGAGCGCTGTGGGGGCTCTTCCCGCTGATGGCAGGAGGTGCTGAGGCCCCGTTTGCCGACAAGTACATTCAGGCGATCAGGCTGGGTACCGATCCGCAGAGTCCACACTACTGGGGCGACACCGGGCCTTACGATCAGCGTCTGGTGGAGATGGCGGCGTATGGGCTGGGTCTGGCGCTACTACAGACCCGGTTAACGGCGGCGTTCAGCCCGTCGGAACAAGAAAACCTGTATCGCTGGCTGAATCAGATAACCGATGCGCAGATGCCGGACAGCAACTGGAACTACTTTGCCATCATCGTTCAGCTCGGTTTTAAACGTGCCGGACTGCCGTTCGATCAGACGGCTATCGATCGTCGCTTTGCGCTGATGGAGGCCTACTATCTGGGTGACGGCTGGTATTCCGATGGTCCCGGACGACCCCAGGATTACTACATCTCGATGGCCTTCCATTTTTATGGCTTGCTGTATGCCACGCTGAATCCGGAAGATACCGCTCGCGCCGCCACGTTGCGCGAACGTGCCCGGCGGTTTGCCGAAGACTTTATCTATATGTCGGCGGCCGACGGGGCTTCGGTGCCGTTCGGCCGCAGCCTGACCTATCGATTTGCGATGGTCGCGTTCTGGAGTGCGGTGGCGTTTGCTGAGCTGGATGTACTCACGCCGGGCGTCATTAAAGGGGTGATCCTGCGACATTTACGCTGGTGGCAGCAACGGCCTATTTTTGATCGTGACGGGATCCTGACGTTAGGCTTCGCTTACCCGAATCTGGCGATGTGCGAGGACTACAATTCGCCCGGCTCTCCTTACTGGGCGCTGAAGGTCTTTCTGATCCTCGCGCTGCCGGAAAATCACCCGTTCTGGCTGGCAGAGGAGCAACCCCTGCCACCACTGGCGCAAACGCGCGCGATCCCGCACGCTGGACAAATTCTTCAGCACAGTGAGCATTCCGGGCTTGTCACAATGCTGACATCCGGCCAGCTGGAGCTGAATAACTACGTTAATACCGAGGCGAAATACACGAAGTTTGCCTATTCCAGCCGTTTTGGTTTCACCATTGAGCGCGGGCGTTTTGGTATCAAGCATGCGGCGTGCGATTCCATGCTGCTGTTGGCCGACGGCGATAACTACTTCCGGGGTCGCCGCGACTGCGACGAAGTCCGCGTCGATGAGCGCTTCATTTTCTCGCGCTGGTCGCCCTGGCATGACGTGACGATAGAGACCTGGCTGGTGCCGTTCGGTGAATGGCACATCCGTTTGCACCGCATCAACAGCGCGCGGGTACTGCAAACGGTGGAAGGGGGCTTTGCGGTGATGAAAGCGGAGCACCAGTTGAACGGGCGTGGATGTGTGATTGCCGCCAGCAACGGCAGCAGCACGATTGTGGATCTGTCGCCGGTGATGTCGCGCAGTCCGGGCAGCATCATCACGCCGCCAAACAGCAGCATTATGTTTGCCGAATGTGCCGCGATCCCGGTGCTCTCAACAGAGATTGCGCCCGGAGAAAGCTGGCTCTGCTGTGCGGTCAGTGCATCCGGGCAACACAAAGAATACGCCGCCATTCCGCAATTGCACATTAATACTCACCGGGTCGTGATTCGCGAACCTGAATCTGCACGCCAGTTGTCGTTCTCTTTATAGCGAGGGTGGTATGAATATACGTTCACCGGGTTACAGAACGGAATACTATAAAATCAGCAGTTTTATCTTTCTCTATTTCTTTACCTGGTCGGCAAGCATCGGTTTGTTAGCGATTTGGCTGGGGCAGAAAGCACAGCTTAGCGGTACGGTAATAGGCACTGTCTTTGCCGTGAATGGTATTTTCTCGGTTATCCTGAAACCTATTTACGGCTATATTCTCGATAAAATTGGGATGAGTAAATATCTGCTCTATTTTGTCGTGGGCATGTCGGCATTAATGGCACCCTTCTTTATTTATGTTTACCAGCCATTATTACTTTCTCAAACTTTGTTGGGGATTATTGTTGGCGCGATTTACCTGAGTTTTGCCTGGTATGCCGGCGTGGCGGCCTGTGAATCGTATTCCGATCGCTACAGCCGCCTTAACGGTATGGAATTTGGGCAGATTCGGATGTGGGGTTCACTCGGTTGGGCGGTGGCATCATCGTTCTCGGGACTGCTGTTTAACCTTTCTCCGGCTTATAACTTCATTATGGGCAGCGTGACGTCGGTGGTGATGCTGATGGTTCTGCTGAGTCTGAAGGTGAACGTCAATGCCGCCAATGCCGCTGATGTGCTGACCAAAGAGAAAATCGTCCCGGCAGATGTCTACGCTCTGTTGCGAAACCGTAAGTTCTGGGCATTCTGCCTGTATGTGGCGGGCGTCGCGTGGATGATGTTTATCGCCGAGCAGCAGTTCTCCCGCTACTTTGTGACTTTCTTCTCTGACATCCACGAAGGCAATGCGGTCTTTGGCTATCTGGGCACCGTGCAGTCGGGTATGGAATTCGTCATGTACATGGTGATCCCTTTATTTGTTAATGCTATCGGTGCCAAACGCGGACTGCTGATTGTCGGCGCACTGGTAGGCGCGCGACTGGTGATTTCCGGTCTCTGCGATTCTCACCTGTTAATTTCTGTGCTTAAACCGTTATATGGTCTGGAGATCTGTTTATTACTGGTCTCGGTCTTTAAATATATCGCAGAGCATTTTGATAAACGGGTCAATGCAACCATGTATTTACTGGGATATCAGGCGATGCTGTATGTCGGCAATGTGGTGGTCTCTTCACCTGCCGGATTAATGTATGACCGTATTGGTTTTGAGAAAACCTACATCATCATGGGGATTATCGCCCTGGTCTTTACGCTTATTTCGGCATTTACCTTATCGGCATGCCAGAGTAAACGAAAAAATAATACTGCCCTTGATATCGCTGAAAATAACGCGACAAGATAATTTACGTCATAAGGAACCGAAATATGTTAAATCATATCGTTGAGGAACGCCTGCGCGCTTTTCCTGGTTGGCCGATCGATGCCGGGGCATTTCAGGATGAAATGCGCAGCGCGCGTGAACATGTCCTCGAACTGATTCGTCGTCATTTAACGGAATTCGGTGACCACTTTCCTGCCGAAACCTGTGTGAAGGGATATTACCCATTAACGGATAATGTCGAGTGGACGACCAGTTTCTGGACCGGGCAGCTATGGCTGGCCTGGGAGATGAGCGGTGAAGCGGTGTTCCGGGACATGGCGGAAAAGCACGTCCGCTCTTTTGGTCTGCGAATTGCAGGACGTCACGACACCAACACCCACGACCTGGGCTTCCTGTACACCCTTTCCTGCGTGGCGGCCTGGCGCCTGACGGGAAATCGCGATGCGCGCGGGTTTTCGCTGCTGGCAGCAGAAGCGCTGCTGGAACGTTTTCACGAGAAAGCGCAGATCATTCAGGCGTGGGGCGATCTGAGCGACCCGGAACAGGCCGGGCGAATGATCATTGACTGCAACATGAATTTGCCCCTGTTGTACTGGGCGAGCGAGCAGACTGGCGATCCGCGGTTTGCGGACGCGGCGAAGGCGCACGTCTCCCAGGCGCAGACGTATTTAATTCGTGAAGACGCGTCCACCTTCCATACCTACTACATGGATGTGCACAGCGGTGCGCCGCGCTACGGAAACACACAACAAGGCTATGCCGATGACTCGTGCTGGTCGCGCGGTCAGGCGTGGGGTATTTATGGTTTCCTGTTGAGCTATATCTACACCGGCGACCCGCAGAAGGTGGCGCTGTCGAAAAAACTGGCCAACTACTTCCTCAATCGCCTGCCGGAAGACGCCGTCTGCCATTGGGATCTGGCGCTGGTCGGAACCGATGCGCTGCGTGATTCCTCCTCGGCGGCCATTGCGGTCTGCGGCCTGCTGGAATTGATTAAACATCTACCCGTTACCGACCCGGATCGCGAACGTTACCAGCAGTGGGCGATGGCGATCATGTCGTCGCTGACGAAACACTATTTGATGGCGAAAGAGGAAAAGGGTAACGGTTTGCTGAAACACTCGGTGTATCACCTCTCAAGCAATAAAGGGGTGGATGAGTGTGCCAGTTGGGGAGATTACTTCTACGTGGAGGCGCTGGTGCGATTTACCCAGTGCTGGAAGCTGTACTGGTAAGCGTGAATTTCACTGTCGATCAAAAGGGTAAGCCACGGGAGCTTACCCTTTTGCCATTATGATATCTGATTGATCTTGCCAGAGAGGTCTATTAGGCTCAACCGAGGCGAGAACGCGGATTTAGGATAAGGCAACAACCGGGGATGGACGCCAAAAATACATAATAAGGAAACAGGATGAACAACACACATCTGTCTAAGAGCGTCGACGCCCTTAAACCCTCCGCTATCAGGGAATTACTCAAACATAGCAAAATGCCAGGCCTGATCTCGCTAGGCGGCGGCATTCCCAGCCCGGAACTGTTTGATAAAACAGGGCTGGAAATGGCCACACGCAACATGATGGAAAGCCAGTTTCTGAATGCGTTCCAGTACGGCCTGAGCGAAGGTTATCCGCCGCTGCGGGAAGCGATCGCTCAGTTGTGCCAGAAACGCGGCATTCAGGCTACATCTGAAGCGATTCTGGTGACCAATGGTTCACAGCAGTCGCTGGATATTCTGGCGAGAACGCTGATCAATCCGGGCGATAAAGTGGTGCTCGAACGCCCGACGTATCTTGCCGCATTGCAGGTTCTGCAACTGTCACAGGCGGATATGCTGTCTGTTGGCACCGATAAAGACGGCATGATCGTGGACGAGCTGGAAGTGTTGTTACAGAGCAACACGATCAAGTTCGTGTATATCGTGCCGACGTTCGGTAACCCCGGCGGCGTGGTTCTGAGTGATTCCCGTCGTCAGAAGTTGGTTCAACTGGCGAAACAGCATGACTTTGCCATCATCGAGGACGATCCCTACGGCGAAATCAATTTCACCAATGAGACCTATAAAACGTTGTTCCAGCATGCCCAGGAGAGCGGGTGCTCTGAGCAGGTGATTTATACCTCGACCTTTTCCAAGATTCTGGCCCCTGGCCTGCGCGTGGGTTGGGTGGTGCTGCCGGAATGGATCAGACAAAAAGCGACCATTGTTAAACAGGCAACCGATCTGCATACCAGTGCGCATTCGCAGGCGATGGCGGCCAGCTATTTGACGTTAGGCCGTCTGGAAGATCAAATCCAGATCATTCGTCAGGCGTATCGTGAGAAGTGCAATGTGCTGGCGGATGCGATTCGCAGCGAACTGGGTGAGCATATCTCATTCCATATGCCGCAGGGGGGGATGTTCCTGTGGGGGACGTTCCGTTACGATTTCGATACCACGGCGTGGCTTTCCCGTACTTTGCAGGAAAAAGTGGTGTTCGTGCCGGGAGAGTTTTTCTTCTGCAATAATCCGGATAAACGTACGCTACGTATGTCTTTTGCTACGCCAACGGCGGATGAACTGGAAGAAGCGGTGCGGAGACTGAAAAAAGCGCTGCCCTGAGGCCGCTTTTGCCGGGTCTGACATTGATGGCGGACCCGGCACAACGCGGTATGTTTAAATACCGGATTCCAGAATACGAATATTCATATCCAGCACGTCGCCCTTAACGGCTTCGCTGTAGGCTTTCATGTGCGGGGTTTGCAGGTGCGCTTCAAGATGCGCGATGCTTTCCCACTGCTCAATCATGATGATTGAGTCAGGCGCCGTGGTCTGGAAACTCACGTTTGCCGCATGATCAACCATCGGCGCGTAGCCGTGGCAGCCCTCTTCCTTCAGTACGACAGGAACGATTTTCGCAAACTGATCCAGAACGGCCTGACGGTGATGTTGTCCCGGACGGGTACGGATTTCAGCAATAACTGTAAGCATGGTTAACTCCTTCTAATTCCAGGTTACTAGTTAACCAAAAATCGCCTGCAGATGCTCGCGATATTCTGCAACATAACGTGGTACATCCGGCATTTTAATGACGTCATTGGTAATAAAGGTCGGCAGCGCTTCCATTCCAAGGAATTGATTCGCCTTATGGAATGGCAGATAAACGCCATCGACGCCCACGCCGTGGAAGAACTGATCTTTATCGGTGAAGGCTTCCATCGGCGCGTTCCAGGTCAGGGAGAGCATGTATTTTTTCCCCTGAATCAGACCGCCGGAACCGTATTTTTTCGAGTCATCTGAGCGAGTACGACCATCGCTGGCATACAGCGTGCCGTGACCTTCGGTGAACACGTCATCAATGTATTTTTTCACAGTCCACGGCGCACCCATCCACCAACCCGGCATCTGCCAGATAACCACGTCAGCCCAGACGAAGTTCTGCACTTCTTCTTTCACGTCGTAATCGCTGTCAGCACGGACGATTTTGACGCTATGCCCGAGGTCACGCAGGGTGCCGTCAGCGACTTCCGTCAACGTGTCATTCAGTTGACCGTTGGAGTGCGCGAATTTTTTTGCGCCATTGATAATCAGGACGTTGCTCATTTTTTAGCCTCTCGGGAATGCGTTTGAAGCTAATTTTACGTCAACAGGCGATTCGGTGAAATTAGCAAAATGTGCAAAGTCTTTTGCGTTCGGCGCAATAATTGACGATCACCACCGTACTGTCGCGGTAAAACCACCGTCTGGCGCATTGCCAAACGACACCGTCATTCCGTGCAGGGCGGCAATGCGGCGGACAATCGACAGGCCCAGGCCGCTGCCGGTAGCGTGTTGGCCCGGCGGGCGATAAAAGCGCTCGCCAATATGGGGCAGGACTTCCGCAGTGACGCCGGGGCCGTTATCTCTGACGGTAAACTGTCTGGCGTCAAGCGTAACATCAACCACGCTGCCTTTCGGGCTGTAGCGGATGGCGTTATCCAGCAGATTTCGCACCAGCAGACTGAGCAGCAGCGGTTGTCCGGTACGCGTCACATTGGAAGCATTGATCTGCAAACGCACATCAATATGCGCCTGCTGCGCGGGTTGCCAGATGTCCATCACCGCGGACTGAAGGAGCTCTTCAAGAGAAAGCGTGGCGACATCCTGCAGGTTATCCAGCGAGTCGAGACGAGAAAGCGTCAGGAGTTGGTCGACCAGACGCGTGGCGCGATCGATACCCGTATGGAGTTGCATCAGGGCTTTCTGCCGCGCCAGCGGATCGTCATCAGAAAGTTGCGCCACCTCCGTCTGGACTTTCAGCGCCGTTAACGGACTGCGCAGTTCGTGAGCGGCATCTGACGTAAAGCGTCGCTCGCGCACCATCATGTTATGGGTGCGGGTAAAAAGCTGGTTGAGCGATTCGACCAGCGGGCGCACCTCACTCGGAACGCCATGTGAACTGAGCGGTTCGCTGGATTGCGGATCGCGCAGTCGCAACGCCTGTGCCAGCTTTTTCAGCGGCATGAGCTCCCGATGCAACAACATAATCAGCATCAACAGCATCAGCGGCAGGGCGATAAGCCAGGGGACCAGTTGCGCCGTCACAATCTCCAGCGCCATATCTTCACGATATTCCCACTCCTGGCCGACCACGATACGGTACTTACCATCGACGGAGGTCAGCCAGATAAAACGCCATTTGTCGTCATCGCCGTTGAGTTGGCCGTCATCAAACCCTTCCCGACGGTAGCTATAGGGGATGTTCTGACCATTGTCGCCATCGTGCAGCACCATCTTGCCGTCCGTGGTATAGACGGCAAAGGTCAGCACGTCATCATCAACGTGGCCGTGCTTGAATTTCTTCGGGGTATGCGCCATCCGTTCGGTGGCGTGCAGTTCGTTGATATCAAGCGTAATCAGGCGCTTGGCGAAGAGCATCAACTGAGTATCAAACAGTTCATCGACGTTATCGGTCGTCTTCTTCCAGGCGACAAAACTCGATGCCGCCCAGGTAATGGCTGCCAGAATCAGAAAGATGAGGGTAAGCCTGACGCGCAGGCTGAGTTGCCGGGTCACGATGATGCCTCACCAAGCGTATAGCCAATACCGTGAACGGTGCGAATAAAATTGCTGCCCAGTTTGCGCCGCAGATGGTGAACATGCACTTCAACGGCATTGCTGGTGACCTCTTCGTCCCAGTTATACAGCTTCTCTTCGATGAGCTTGCGCGGCAACACGCGCCCGGCATTGCGCATCAGCAACTCCAGCAGCGCGAACTCTTTTGGCTTGAGTATGAGCGGCTCACCCGCCAGCGTCGCGACCCGATCGCCGGGCGTTAAGGTCACCAGCCCGTGGCGCAGTTCGCTGCTGGCCTGACCGCTGGCACGGCGCATCAGCGCATCCAGCCTGGCAGCGACCTCAATCAGCGCAAAGGGCTTACACAGATAATCATCTGCCCCGAGGCGAAGTCCTTCCACACGCTCGGCCAGTGCGTCGCGTGCGGTGAGGATCAGCACCGGTTCGCGCTTTCCCTGTTCACGCCAGTCGCGCAGAATATCGCGTCCGTCCATCCCCGGTAGCGTGAGGTCGAGGATCACCGCATCATAAGGTGCGCTGTAGAGCGCTTCTTTTCCCTGACGACCTTCCGTAAACCAGTCGACGCTAAAGCCCATTTTACTCAACCCGGTTTTAATGCCGTCGCCAATTAACGCATCATCTTCAATCAGTAAAATTCGCATCGTTTCATCCTTGCGCCCGTCGCCATAACGGCAAGTAAACCGCGATGTCGCACGCGATGTACAGCAAAAATGAGACTTTTTTTTGCCTTAAGAACTCGTTAAGGATTAGCCTGTTTAATGGATATCAAGTGACATCAAAGGGAGAAATGATCATGAAAAAACTGGCTACAATTGTTGCCGTTATGGCGCTCTGCTCTGCACCGGTTTTGGCAGCGCAGCAGGGTGGTTTTTCTGGCCCGTCCGCGACACAAACGCAGAGCGGCGGCTTCCAGGGACCAAACGGCAGTAGCACGACGGTAGAAAGTGCGAAATCCTTGCGTGATGACACCTGGGTGACGCTGCGTGGCAACATCGTTGAACGCATTTCCGATGACCTCTATCTGTTTAAAGACGCGACAGGCACCATCAATGTCGATATCGACCACAAACGCTGGAACGGCGTGACGGTCACCCCGCAGGATACCGTTGAAATTCAGGGTGAAGTGGACAAAGACTGGAATTCCGTTGAAATTGACGTGAAGCAAATCAGTAAAGTCAGCAAATAATCCCCGTCAGGGCCGCGTTCGCGGCCCTTTTCTTTGTGACTCAACGCGTCAGATAAGGTAGTATCTGCGGCAATATTGCCTGAAAAGATACCGGGTATCTGGCGGGCTTACAGTTGAGGAATCACGATTAATGAGCGATATGGCAGAGCGCCTTGCGCTGCATGAATTCACGGAAAACGCCTATCTGAATTACTCCATGTACGTCATCATGGACAGGGCGTTGCCGTTTATTGGTGATGGTCTGAAACCCGTTCAGCGCCGCATCGTCTATGCGATGTCAGAGCTGGGGTTGAACGCCAGCGCTAAATTTAAAAAATCCGCCCGTACCGTTGGCGACGTGTTGGGTAAATACCACCCACACGGGGACAGCGCCTGCTATGAGGCCATGGTGCTGATGGCGCAGCCGTTCTCTTACCGTTATCCGCTGGTCGATGGTCAGGGGAACTGGGGGGCGCCTGACGATCCGAAGTCCTTCGCCGCGATGCGTTATACCGAATCCCGCCTGTCAAAATACGCTGAGCTGCTGCTGAGCGAACTCGGACAGGGAACCGCTGACTGGGTGCCAAACTTCGACGGGACGATGCAGGAGCCGAAAATGCTGCCCGCGCGTCTGCCGAATATCCTGCTTAACGGCACAACCGGTATCGCGGTCGGTATGGCGACGGATATTCCGCCGCACAACCTGCGCGAAGTAGCAAAAGCTGCGATCACCCTGATTGAACAGCCGAAAACGACGCTGGACGAGCTGCTGGATATTGTCCACGGCCCGGACTACCCGACTGAAGCGGAAATCATTACCCCACGCGCTGAAATTCGTAAGATTTATGAGAATGGACGCGGCTCCGTGCGCATGCGCGCGGTGTGGAAGAAAGAAGACGGCGCGGTGGTGATTACTGCGCTGCCGCACCAGGTTTCCGGCGCGCGCGTGCTGGAGCAAATCGCGGCCCAGATGCGCAATAAAAAGCTGCCGATGGTTGACGATCTGCGCGATGAGTCAGACCACGAAAACCCGACTCGTCTGGTGGTGGTGCCGCGTTCCAACCGCGTGGACATGGAGCAGGTGATGAACCACCTGTTTGCCACCACCGATCTGGAAAAGAGCTACCGCATTAACCTCAATATGATCGGTCTTGACGGGCGTCCGGCGGTGAAAAACCTGCTGGAGATCCTCACCGAATGGCTGGCGTTCCGTCGTGATACCGTGCGTCGCCGCCTGAACTATCGTCTGGAGAAAGTCCTCAAACGCCTGCATATCCTGGAAGGTTTGCTGGTGGCGTTTCTCAATATCGACGAAGTTATTGAGATCATCCGTACGGAAGATGAGCCCAGGCCAGCGCTGATGTCGCGTTTTGGTATTACCGAAACGCAGGCCGAAGCAATCCTCGAACTGAAATTGCGTCATCTCGCCAAACTGGAAGAGATGAAGATTCGCGGTGAACAGGATGAGCTGGCGAAAGAGCGCGATCAGTTGCAGGCGATTCTCGCCTCTGAACGCAAAATGAATACCCTGCTGAAGAAAGAGCTACAGGCGGATGCCGACGCCTATGGTGACGATCGTCGCTCACCGCTGCGCGAGCGCGAAGAAGCGAAAGCGATGAGCGAACACGACATGCTGCCGTCTGAGCCGGTGACGATCGTGCTGTCGCAGATGGGCTGGGTGCGTAGCGCCAAAGGTCACGACATCGACGCGCAGGGGCTGAACTACAAAGCGGGCGACAGCTTTAAAGCGGCAGTGAAAGGCAAGAGCAACCAGCCGGTGGTGTTTATCGATACCACCGGGCGCAGTTACGCCATTGACCCGATTACGCTGCCGTCGGCGCGCGGTCAGGGCGAGCCGTTGACCGGTAAACTGACGCTACCGCCGGGCGCGACCGTTGAGCATATGCTGATGGAAGGCGATGAGCAGAAACTGCTGATGGCATCAAATGCGGGTTACGGTTTCGTCTGTACGTTCAACGATCTGGTGGCGCGTAACCGTGCCGGTAAGACGCTCATTACGCTTCCGGAAAATGCCCGCGTTATGCCGCCGGTGGTGATTGAAGATGAAACGGACATGCTGCTGGCGATTACCCAGGCTGGACGTATGCTGATGTTCCCGGTCAGCGATCTGCCGCAGTTGTCGAAAGGTAAAGGGAACAAGATAATCAACATTCCGTCCGCAGAAGCGGCGCGGGGTGATGACGCGCTGGCGCTGCTCTATGTGCTGCCGCCGCAAAGCACGCTGACCATTCACGTCGGGAAACGCAAAATTAAGCTGCGTCCTGAAGAGTTGCAGAAAGTGGCCGGCGAACGTGGTCGTCGCGGGACGTTGATGCGTGGTTTGCAGCGCATCGATCACATTGAGATTGATTCGCCGCGTCGTGCCGGCAGTGGTGACAGCGAAGAGTAATTTGCGTGAAATGCCGGATGGCGGCTTTGCCTTCTCCGGCCTACGCAGATGCCCCTTGTGGATCGGATAAAACGTGTGCGTCGTTATCCTGTCCACAAGGGACGTGCCATTCGTTCCTGCCGGATTACAGTAAAATTTCCCGTAAAACCGTTGTTTATTCGTGAGTCGCGATTAACAATACAGTTTTCCAGAGAGCCACATTAACAATACCCTAACCTGATAGCAGGTGACGTAGAATCCCGGGCTCTTAGGCCTTCAGAGGTTGTTATGCTATTTATTTTTCGACTTATTATTACCGTTATCTATTCCATTCTGGTTTGTGTTTTCGGTTCTCTTTACTGCTTACTCAGCCCGCGTAACCCAAAACACGTCGCGACTTTCGGGCACATGTTTGGTCGTCTGTCGCCGGTGTTCGGCCTGAAAGTTGAGTGCCGTAAACCCGCGGATGCGGAAAGCTACGGTAACGCTATCTACATCGCTAACCATCAGAATAACTACGATATGGTGACCGCCGCGAATATCGTGCAGCCGCCAACCGTGACCGTTGGGAAGAAAAGCCTGCTGTGGATCCCATTTTTTGGTCAACTGTACTGGCTGACGGGAAACCTGTTGATCGATCGTAATAACCGTGCGAAAGCGCACGGCACGATTGCCGAAGTGGTGAACCATTTTAAAAAGCGTCGTATCTCCATCTGGATGTTCCCGGAAGGCACTCGCAGCCGGGGCCGTGGTCTGCTGCCGTTTAAAACCGGGGCTTTTCATGCCGCGATTGCTGCTGGCGTCCCGATTATTCCGGTGTGCGTTTCCAATACCTCGAATAAAATTAACCTGAATCGCCTGAAGAATGGTCTGGTGATTGTGGAAATGCTGCCGCCGGTGGATACCAGTCAGTATGGTAAAGATCAGGTTCGTGAACTGGCCGCGCACTGCCGCTCGTTGATGGAACAAAAGATTGCTGAACTTGATCAAGAAGTCGCCGAGCGCGAAGCCGCCGGGAAAGTTTGATTCAGCGATAAATGCTTACTCATTCGCGCTGCAAGCTAACGCACATGCAGCCTGGAGTATGACGAGTTTTTGCAGGAAACGAGTTCCTGCCCGTAATTTAGCCAGTTTTACATGGAGCTTATATGTCATTCAGTCGGCGTCAGTTCATTCAGGCATCGGGGATCGCGCTGTGTGCCGGTGCTGTTCCGCTGAGGGCCAATGCTGCCGGTCAGCAACAGCCGCTGCCCGTTCCGCCGCTACTGGAATCCCGCCGGGGCCAGCCGCTGTTTATGACGCTGCAGCGTTCGCACTGGTCATTTACCCAGGGCACGCGTGCGCCGGTCTGGGGCATTAACGGGCGTTACCTCGGACCGACGATCCGCGTCTGGAAAGGGGATGACGTTAAGCTTATCTACAGTAACCGTCTGGCGGAAAATGTCTCTATGACTATCGCCGGTTTGCAGGTTCCGGGTCCGCTGATGGGCGGTCCGGCTCGCATGATGTCGCCAAACGCAGACTGGGCACCCGTGCTGCCCATCCGTCAGAACGCCGCCACGCTGTGGTATCACGCTAATACGCCGAACCGTACCGCTCAGCAGGTTTACAACGGCCTGGCCGGGATGTGGCTGGTCGAAGATGAGGTGAGTAAATCGCTGCCGATCCCGAATCATTACGGCGTCGATGACTTCCCTATCATTATTCAGGACAAGCGACTGGATAACTTTGGCACGCCGGAGTACAGCGAACCCGGCAGCGGTGGTTTTGTCGGTGATACGCTGTTGGTCAACGGGGTGCAAAGTCCTTATGTCGAGGTATCCCGCGGCTGGGTGCGCCTGCGCCTGCTGAATGCCTCTAACTCCCGGCGTTACCAGCTGCAAATGAGCGACGGTCGCGCGCTGCATGTCATCTCAGGCGATCAGGGCTTTTTGCCCGCGCCGGTGTCGGTAAAACAGCTGTCGCTGGCGCCCGGCGAGCGCCGCGAAATTCTGGTCGACATGACCAATGGCGATGAAGTGTCGATTACCTGTGGTGAAGCGGCGAGCATCGTTGACCGGATCCGCGGTTTCTTTGAACCGTCGAGCATTCTGGTTTCCACGCTGGTGTTAACGCTGCGCCCAACCGGCCTGCTGCCGTTGGTGACCGACAGCCTGCCGATGCGTCTGCTGCCGACCGAGATCATGAGCGGTACGCCGATTCGTAGTCGCGATATCAGTCTGGGCGACGATCCGGGCATCAACGGCCAGTTATGGGACGTCAACCGCATTGATATCACCGCGCAGCAGGGCTCCTGGGAACGCTGGACGGTGCGTGCCGATATGCCGCAGTCGTTTCACATCGAAGGGGTGTCGTTCCTCGTGCGTAACGTCAACGGCGCGATGCCGTTCCCGGAAGACAGGGGCTGGAAAGATACCGTCTGGGTGGATGGGCAGGTAGAGCTGCTGGTCTGGTACGGACAACCGTCCTGGGCGCATTTCCCGTTCTACTTCAACAGCCAGACGCTGGAAATGGCGGACCGCGGTTCTATTGGGCAGATTCTGGTGAATCCAGCGGCGTAATCCTCCTCTCTCTCGCTGATACGCGAGAGAGATTATCCTTCGATTTCTCTTTCGTTCCGGCATATAATCGCCGGCCTTTGATTATTTTTTTACCATTTTTGGAAGCACTATGAGCGCAATATCCCTGATCCAGCCAGACAGAGATCTCTTCTCCTGGCCTCAGTACTGGGCGGCCTGTTTTGGTCCCGCTCCTTTTTTGCCGATGTCACGCGACGAAATGGATCAACTTGGCTGGGATAGCTGCGACATTATTTTGGTTACCGGTGACGCCTATGTCGATCACCCGAGTTTCGGTATGGCGATTTGCGGTCGTATGCTGGAATCGCAGGGCTTCCGCGTTGGCATCATTGCGCAGCCGGACTGGAACAGCAAAGACGATTTCATGCGTCTGGGCAAACCGAACCTGTTCTTCGGCGTAACCGCTGGCAATATGGACTCGATGATCAACCGCTACACTGCCGATCGCCGCCTGCGCCATGACGATGCTTATACCCCGGATAACGTAGCGGGCAAGCGCCCGGATCGTGCCACGCTGGTTTATACCCAGCGCTGCAAAGAGGCGTGGAAAGATGTGCCGGTGATCCTTGGCGGCATTGAAGCGAGCCTGCGCCGTACCGCGCATTATGATTACTGGTCCGATACCGTGCGCCGTTCCGTGCTGGTGGATTCCAAAGCCGACATGCTGATGTTCGGCAATGGTGAGCGTCCGCTGGTGGAAGTGGCGCACCGTCTGGCGATGGGCGAAACCATAAGCCAGATCCGCGACGTGCGTAACACCGCGATTATGGTGAAAGACGCGCTGCCAGGCTGGAGCGGCGTCGATTCTACGCGTCTGGATACGCCGGGGAAAATCGACCCGATTCCGCATCCGTATGGCGAAGATTTGCCGTGCGCCGACAACAAACCGGTCGCGCCGAAAAAGCAGGAAGCGAAAGCCGTTACCGTGCAGCCTGCGCGTCCGAAGCCGTGGGAAAAGACCTACGTTCTGCTACCGTCCTTTGAAAAAGTGAAGGGCGACAAAGTGCTGTATGCGCACGCCTCGCGGATCCTGCACCATGAAACCAACCCTGGCTGTGCGCGTGCGCTGATGCAAAAGCATGGCGATCGCTACATCTGGATCAACCCGCCGGCGATCCCGCTGTCAACCGAAGAGATGGACAGCGTCTTTGCCCTGCCGTATAAGCGCGTGCCGCACCCGGCATATGGCAACAGCCGCATTCCGGCCTATGAGATGATTCGCTTCTCTGTCAACATTATGCGCGGCTGCTTTGGCGGGTGCTCGTTCTGTTCGATCACCGAGCATGAAGGGCGCATTATTCAGAGCCGCTCTGAAGATTCGATCATTAATGAGATCGAAGCGATCCGCGATACCGTCCCGGGCTTCACCGGCGTGATCTCCGATCTCGGTGGTCCGACGGCCAACATGTACATGCTGCGCTGCAAGTCGCCGCGTGCGGAACAGACCTGCCGTCGCCTGTCGTGCGTCTATCCGGATATCTGTCCGCATATGGATACCAATCACGAGCCGACGATCAACCTTTATCGCCGTGCGCGCGACCTGAAAGGCATCAAGAAGATCCTGATCGCTTCCGGTGTGCGTTACGACATCGCGGTCGAAGACCCGCGCTATATCAAAGAACTGGCGAGTCATCACGTCGGGGGGTATCTGAAGATTGCGCCTGAGCATACCGAAGAAGGGCCGCTGTCGAAGATGATGAAGCCGGGCATGGGCAGCTATGACCGCTTTAAGGAACTGTTCGATCTCTACTCGAAGCAGGCAGGGAAAGAGCAGTATCTGATCCCGTATTTCATCTCCGCGCACCCGGGGACGCGTGACGAAGATATGGTGAATCTGGCGCTATGGCTGAAGAAACATCGCTTCCGTCTCGATCAGGTGCAGAACTTCTATCCGTCGCCGCTGGCAAACTCGACCACCATGTATTACACCGGCAAAAACCCGCTGGGTAAAATTGGCTATAAGAGTGAAGATGTGGTGGTGCCGAAGGGCGATAAGCAGCGTCGTTTGCATAAAGCGCTGCTGCGTTACCACGATCCGGCAAACTGGCCAACGATCCGTCAGGCGCTGGAAGAGATGGGTAAAAAGCATCTGATTGGCGGACGCCGCGAGTGCCTGGTGCCTGCACCAACGCTGGAAGAGATGCGCGAAGCGCGTCGCCAGAACCGTAATACCCGTCCAGCGCTGACCAAGCACACGCCGGTAGCGCATCAGCGTCAGACGCCGGCCGCCAACAAAAAGCGGGCAAAAGTCGCCGGGCGATAATGCGATTGCCCGGTAACGTCAAACTTACCGGGTCGGTTACACCGTTTGATAAATGTGGCTGCTGATGCAGCCATTTTTTCATCTGTAGCGGGCAAACAGTATCTGAATCAGGAGACGGAGATGAAAGCAGGGATGATGGCAGGGGTGATGGCAATCGCTCTGCTGCAAAGCGGTTGCGTGGTACATCACCAGATACAGCCTGAAGTGGCAGGACAGCTTGTCGATAGTACCGGCAAACCGGTACAGGGGGCGCAACTGACCCTGGTGAGCAGTGGGGAGTCCGTTCAGACACGCTCTGATGGTGATGGACGTTTTACCTTCCCGGCTGCCTATAAATGGACCTTCTTTGTGCCAATAGGCCCGGTGGACTGGTATTTTCGCTCTGCACTACACATGAGTGCGAATGGCAAGGACTATGAAACCGATCTGGGCGGCGCTTTTGGCGGGCCGCACGCGCTTGAGGGCAGAAAGTTCAACGTGACGTGTACGTTGCCGGACAAACCCGGCGAGGTGTCATGCCTGTAGCGAACAACATGAAAGCCCGACGCTAAGCCGGGCCTGAAAGAAGGGAATCAACCGCCGAACTGATCCGGGTCGGGACCCAGGCGTTTGCCCTGATCGAGTTTCGCAATCTCGCCCAGTTCGTCTTTGTCGAGACGGAAATCCCAGACGTCGAAGTTCTCGGCGATACGCGACGGCGTGACGGATTTCGGGATAACCACCAGACCGTTATCCAGATGCCAGCGGATGACTATCTGCGCCGGGGTTTTACCGTATTTATCCGCCAGGGAACGAATGATTTTTTGATCGAAAACGCCTTCGCCACCCTGCGCCAGCGGGCTCCAGGATTCCGTCTGGATTTTATGCGTCGCATTCCACGCGTGCAGCTGACGCTGTTGCATTAGCGGATGCAGTTCTATCTGGTTAATCACCGGCGTGACGCCCGTTTCGTCAATCAGTCGCTGGAGGTGGTTGACCTGAAAGTTACACACGCCGATGCTCTTAATCAGCCCCTCTTTTTGCAGCTCGATCATGCCCTGCCAGGCGGCAACATAGTGATCGATTGCCGGAACCGGCCAGTGCATCAGATACAGATCGAGATAATCGAGCTGGAGTTTTTCCAGACTCTCCATCAACGCTTCGCGGGGGCGTTTCTGATCGTCATTCCACAGCTTGCTGGTGATGAATAACTCATCGCGGGGGAGACCTGCGCTGGCTAACGCTTTGCCGACGCCGTCTTCATTTTTGTATGCGGCGGCGGTGTCTATGGACCGATAGCCGACGTCCAGTGCTTTATGAATGGCGGAGACGACCTCGTCGTTACCGGCTTTCCATACGCCTAACCCCAGTTGGGGCATTACGTTGCCATCCTGAAGCTTAATTACGGTTTGGTTTGCCATTTTTCCTCCTTCATGTGCTCATCACCGGAGGGGCGCTCCGGTGATGTAGGGTGACTTAAGTCTGGACGAAATGCCCAAAAACGAAAGCCAGAGGTGAAAAAAGCTTAGCGGGCTGCCTCGTAAATGCGGCGGCTGACATCCAGGGTTATGTCTTTATGTTCACCCAGTTGCGTCATGCCGTGTTCTTCCAGTTTCGCCAGCAGGGCCGGGATAGAACTGCCGTCAAGGCCGTAGCCTGACAGGCGAGTCGGAACGCCCAGTTGCTCGAAGAAATTACGGGTGGCTGCAATTGCTGCATCAATACGCTCATCGTCAGAACCGTCGGTGATGTTCCATACGCGCTCAGCATATTGCAGCAGTTTGCCACGTTTGGTATCGCGTTTTTCATTCCACAATGCAGGCAGAACCACCGCCAGCGTCTGGGCGTGATCCAGACCGTGCATCGCCGTCAGTTCGTGGCCCAGCATATGGGTTGCCCAATCCTGCGGCACACCCGCGCCAATCAGGCCGTTCAGCGCCTGAGTCGCTGCCCACATCACGTTCGCGCGAACATCGTAGTTTTCCGGATCTTTCAGCGCTTTCGGACCGTCTTCGATCAGGGTCAGCAGAATGCCTTCCGCGAAGCGATCCTGAATTTTTGCATCAACCGGATACGTAACGTACTGCTCAACGGTATGCACAAATGCATCAACCACGCCGTTGGCCACCTGACGCGGCGGCAGGGTGTAGGTGTAAACCGGATCCAGTACCGCAAAGACCGGCTGCACATGTGCGGAATGGAAGGCCTGCTTGTCGCCCGTGGTTTTACGCGAGATGACCGCGCCTTTATTGGACTCAGAACCGGTTGCCGGCAGCGTTAACACGGACCCCATCGGGATTGCGCTTTTGATGTCGCTACCGCTGGTCTGCAGGATGTGCCACGGGTCAACGCCATCCGCATAGTGAGCGGCAGCGGCGATAAATTTCGTGCCATCAAGGACCGAACCACCGCCGACGGCCAGCAGGAAGGTTACGTTCTCTTCACGGGCGATTTTTACGGCGTTCATCAGTGTTTCATACGACGGGTTGGTAATGACTCCAACTTATTGATAGTGTTTTATGTTCAGATAATGCCCGATGACTTTGTCATGCAGCTCCACCGATTTTGAGAACGACAGCGACTTCCGTCCCAGCCGTGCCAGGTGCTGCCTCAGA